>DASRUP010000065.1:0-18554 GCA_035655395.1 Minisyncoccota bacterium | reverse complement strand
AAAAAAGAACGAACTCGAGCGCACAGAAGTTTCCAAAGAAAAAACAGGCGTGGAGCTAAAAGGAGTAAAAGCAATAAATCCAGGCACCAAAGAAGAAATTCCTATATGGATTGCAGATTATGTGCTGGCAAGCTACGGAACTGGCGCCATAATGGCAGTTCCCGCGCACGATGAACGCGATTTTGAGTTTGCCCAAAAATACAACTTGCCGATTATAATGGTGGTATGCCCGCATTACCCTGCCAAAACTTGTCCTGTGATGGACGAGGCGTATCTTGGAGAAGGCCATTTAGTGGCTTCGGGGAAGTTCGATGGCATGCCCAATGAAAAAGCAAAAGGGGAAATTACCAAAGCGGTAGGCGGCACAAAGAAAACAAACTATCATTTGCGCGATTGGCTGGTTTCCAGGCAGCGGTATTGGGGCGCCCCTATTCCTATTGTGTACGACCCCGAGGGAAAGCCGCATGCGGTGCCAGAAAAATATTTGCCTTGGATGCTGCCGACAGACGCGGAGTTTAAACCTACCGGGTATTCGCCTTTGGCAGATTCAAAAGAGTTTGTAAGGCGCACAGAAAAAATCTTCGGCAAAGGCTGGAAACCGGAAGTAGATACTATGGACACGTTTGTGTGCTCTTCCTGGTATTATTTTAGGTTTGCCGATCCGGCCAATGGAAAAGAGTTTGCTTCAAAAAAAGCAATTCAGCAGTGGTTGCCGGTTGATGTATACATGGGCGGGGCAGAGCACACGGTGTTGCACTTAATGTACGCCCGTTTCTTTACCAAAGTGCTGCGTAAACTTGGGTATGTAGATTTTGTAGAGCCCTTCTGGAAATTGCGCCATCAAGGCATAATTTTAGCCGAAAACGGGCAGAAAATGTCAAAATCCAAGGGAAACGTGGTAAACCCAGACGACATTATTGAAGAATACGGGGCAGACACCCTGCGTATGTTTGAAATGTTTTTGGGCCCCTTGGAAGACATGAAGCCTTGGAACACCAAAAGCATTGTTGGCCTGTACAGATTCTTAAACAGAATCTGGAATTTCCAATTTTCAATTTCCAATTTTCAAGCAAATCCCAAAAAAGACTTAGAAAATCTACGGCACAAAACAATCAAGAAAGTTACCGAGGACATCGAGAATCTGCGCTTCAACACAGCTATCGCTGCCCTAATGGAATACTCGAATGCTCTAGGAGAAACCATGAATAAGAAAGATGTTGAAACGCTTCTGATTCTTCTCGCTCCTTTTGCTCCTTATATGACAGAGGAGTTATGGCAGCAGATGGGCAATAAGGGTAGTGTGCACAGCCAAAAGTGGCCGCAGCATGACGCAAAGAAAATCCAGGAAACTAAAATCCGCCTTATCTTACAGGTAAATGGCAAGGTGCGCGATATGGTGGAGGCAGATGCGAATATAAAAGAAGCAGAAGCAAGGGAACTCGCGCTCCAAAACGAAAAAATGCAAAAGTGGCTCGAGGGTAAGCAACCCAAAAAAGTTATCTTTGTTGCGGGGCGATTGGTAAACGTCGTGGTGTAACATCTCGAATGGGCAAGCGTTATAGTTTACGTGTGCAAATACCAATTCGTAGAGCTATACCAACTTTGGCCCTCGTGGGAGCTGGAGCGTTTTTGGCTGCTTTAGCGTTCCGCCCTTTGCCCCTTGCAAATACCCAGCAGGCTGCACTGGTTATCCAGGAAACAGGGGGTATGGAAGCAAGCGACAGCGAAGAATGGTGGGTAAATTCTGGCGCGCAAGTTGAAAAAACAGAAAGCGGATTCCAAACGATTCAAGGGGAGCTTCCGTGGTACTCGTGGTGGCGAATTCGATATTTGCTTTCCAATCCCGTGGATACCGATAACGGAGAACATCCCCAGAATATTTTGCGTTTCGTGAACAAGAGCAAGTGGGAAAACGGCCAGCAAACAATGTATGTTCGCGTGCATCGGTTGAACATGTCTGCAAGCCCGGAACGAGGCGCATGGAGCGGTATCTTTTTCTTGCATAGGTACAAGGACGGCGACAACCTGTATTATGCAGGTATCCGTCAAGACGGCGCCGCGGTAATTAAGAAGAAAATGAACGGGGTATACTACACCATGGCCTATGCTCCGTGGTATAAGGAGGAGGCACCCTATAACAGGGAAATAAACCCCAACCTCATTCCAGGAAAGCAATGGATCGGTTTGCGAACCCTGATTACGAGCAACGAAGACGGGTCGGTGCTTATCCGGCTTTTACTGGACGAAGAGGGAAATGGCAGCTGGCAGACTGCCTTGGAAGCCCGAGACGAGGGCTCCCAGTACGGGGGCGACCCTATTCGGGGGGAAGGGCATGGGGGGATGCGATCTGATTTTATGGACATGGAATTTCGGGACTACAAAGTAGAGCCACTTTCATAACTTTGTTGTTTGTGCTACAAAAGTTCGTATGTGTGGGATCGTAGGATATATAGGTAAAAAGGAGGCCCTCCCCTTGTTAATGGAGGGGTTGCGGCGTGAAAGCTACCGTGGGTACGACTCATCGGGAGTTTGCGTTTTCAATGGTTCGGAAGTTGTTTGCCAGAAGGCGGTGGGAAAGTTAGAGGAGTTAGAAAAGAAAGTTTCCACGCAAGAGATTGCAGGAGGCATTGGCATCGGGCATTCCCGATGGGCAACGCACGGAGGAGTTACCGAAGAAAACGCCCATCCTCACACAGATTGCAAGGGGAATATTTTTGTGGCGCACAACGGCATTATCGAGAATTTTAAGCAGCTCAAAGATAAGCTCCAAAAAGACGGGCACGTATTTCAATCGCAAACCGACACCGAGGTTTTGGCGCATATGGTGGAACAGTTTTTCAAGGGCAATTTGGAAGACGCGGTACGCAAAGCGCTTACGTATATAAAAGGAACGTATGGGCTTGTGGTGATTGCCAAGGAAGACCCGGGCAAAATTGTGGCAGCTCGCCTTTCGAGCCCGCTGGTGCTTTCGATAAACGGATCGGGTGGTTTTGTGGCTTCAGACCCTGCAGCGCTCATTGCGCATTCCAATAAAATGATTTTCCTGGATGATCGTGAGATTGCCGTAATAAAGGAAGATGACTTTGCGGTAACCGATTTGGAAAATCACGAGAAAAAGAAAGAAGTAACCGAACTCGACTGGACCGTGGAAGAAGCGCAAAAAGGCGGATACGAACACTTTATGCTCAAAGAAATTATGGAACAGCCCGAGAGCTTGCGGAACGCGCTGCGGGGCAGGTTAATTGAGAAAGAAGGCATGGTAAAATTGGGAGGACTGGAAAGCATTGAAACGGAGCTTCGCAACACCGAACGCTTAAATATTATTGCGAACGGCACGGCATATATCGCGGGACTTGTGGGAGAATATATGTTAGAAGAGTATGCGGGCATTCCCGTGGAAGTGGATTATGGCTCGGAATTTCGCTACCGAAAGCCCATACTAAACGAAAAAACAGCCTCGTTGTTTATTTCACAATCGGGCGAAACGGCAGATACGCTTGGGGCTTTGCAGGAAGTAAAAAGAAAAAAAGGATTAAGTTTGGGAATTATTAACGTGGTTGGATCTTCGGTGGCGCGCGAAATAGACGCTGGCGTGTATAACCACGCGGGTCCGGAAATTGGTGTTGCTTCCACAAAAGCCTTTACCTCGCAGTTGGCCGTGCTTGCGCTGCTTACCATGTACCTGGGCAGGCAGCGGGACATGTCTTTGGTAACGGGTCAGCGCATTGCAAAAGAGTTGGCTTTGCTGCCCAACCTGGTGCAGCAAACGTTAGAGGCAAACAAAGACAGAGTAAAGGAAATCGCGGAAAAATATAAAAACGCCAAAAACTTTTTATACCTGGGCAGAAAATATAACTATCCCATAGCTTTGGAGGGCGCTTTAAAATTAAAAGAAATTTCGTATGTGCACGCGGAGGGGTACTCGGCCGGCGAAATGAAACATGGCCCCATTGCCTTAATAGACGAGAATTTTCCTACGGTCGTAATTGCGCCAACCGACAGCGTGTATGAAAAAATGATTTCAAATATCCAGGAAATAAAAGCCAGGAAAGGCCCGATAATTGCCGTGGCAACGGAAGGGGATAAGGAAATCGTAGAGTTAGCAGACGACGTATTGTATATCCCGAAAACCCTGGAAATGCTTACTCCGATTTTGTCGGTAATCCCGTTGCAGCTGTTTGCGTACTACATTGCCGTGTTCCATGACCTGGACCCCGACAAACCCCGCAACCTCGCCAAATCCGTAACCGTAGAATAATATGGCAAAAGAGAAAAAGATTATTGTTATCGGCGGGGGGACGGGAACATACACTGCTTTGGTTGGGCTGAAAAAATATCCGGTAGATCTTACGGCGGTAGTTTCCATGGCAGACGACGGAGGCTCTACCAAAACGCTGCGGGAAGAGTTTGGCGTGCTGCCGCCGGGATCCGTGCGCCCAGCTTTAGTGGCGTTATCTCACGCGCCCCAGGCCATATCCAACTTATTCGAGTTTCGCTTTGCAGAGGGCGAAGGTTTAAAAGGCCACAGTTTGGGCAATTTGTTTCTTACTGCTCTTGCCAAACAATACGGGAGTTTTGAGCGGGCAATTGAAGAAGCAGGGCGTATGTTGAATATTCACGGCCGGGTTATTCCTTCGACCTTGGACAACTGCAAACTGGTGGCGCAACTGGAAAACGGCGAAATTATCCGGGGAGAAACAAATATCGACGTTCCCAAGCACGACGGGAGTTTAAAAATTCAGAAAGTGTGGTTAGACCCGCAGTGCGCGGGCAATCCGAAAGCCATGGAAGCTCTCAAAACAGCCGACATTATCGTCATTGGGCCCGGCGACTTGTTTACCAGCCTGGTGCCGAATCTTTTGGTAGAAGGCATTGCAGATGCGGTGCGAGAAAGCAAGGCAAAAAAGATATTTGTGTGCAACTTAATGACTAAGTTCGGTGAAACAAGCAACTTTACCGCAAGCGATTTCGTTGAGGTGCTGGAACAATATATTGGAAAGGGAACGCTCTCCCATATTATCGTAAACGACAAGAAACCCGATGACGACCGTATCGCAAAGTATGAAAAAGCGCACGCGCATATGGTAGAATACGACAAGAAGCAGCTAAAGGAGAAAGGCCTGAAAGTTATTGAAGAAAACGTGCTGCGCCCCGTAGGCCTTATTCGCCACAATTCAGACACATTAGCCCGCATCATTTGCAAGCTCTAATTATGCAATTGCGGAAAGCCGATTTCAACGACAAACAAAAAATCTTGCAACTGGCGAATTTGCTGTACATTGAAATGCCAGACTTTGTCTGGAATACCGAGGATTACATCGTAAGGCAAATCGACCGGGGGGAATATTTCGTGGCAGAAGAAGGGGGCGGAATTGTGGGAATTATCAGCCTTCGCGTACGCAACGGGAAAATGTATATTGAAACCCTTGCCGTAGCGCCAGAAAGGCAATCAGACGGCTTGGGTACTACCTTAATTGAGTTTGCCAAGCACTTTGCGAAAGAAAAGGGGTTTGGCGCGTTATGTGCCTGCGCATTTTTTGAATACCAAAACAAAGATTTTTATCTGAAAAAAGGGTTTTCGTTGCTTCCTTGGACCGGTGAATACAGCGGCCACCAGTTCCACCGCTTCGAGATAAAGCTTGATTTTTAAAACATTTTAGCTATTATCAGGCACATGCAGGCAGTTGTTATCGCAGCAGGCGAATCAAAAAGGTTTTGGCCGTTAAACAACGGCATTCATAAATCCCAGTTCAAACTGTTGGGGAAGCCTTTGCTGTACTGGACTTTAAAAGGGTTGGCAGAAAACGGCATAAAAGAGGTGTGCATTGTGGTAAGTAAAAATTCCTCGATACAAGAAATGCTGGCTCAAGAAAACAATTTGGATATGAATGTTTCCTACGTGGTGCAGGAAAAGCCCTTGGGTACGGGAAACGCCCTGTGGCAGGCAAAGAATTTTATAAAAGAACCTTTTGTTCTTTTGTGGGGCAATAAGGTAGGTTCCAAAGAATTGGTAGCTCAAATGATTGCGAAGCAAAAAGAAGGAGCAGAGGCAGTGCTTGTGGGAAACGAAGTGCAAAACCCTTCAGAATACGGAGTTGCGCGGATGGAGGGTGATCGAGTTATGGAAATTATTGAGAATCCCAAAGAAGGGGAAGAGCCGTCTCACCTCGCTATTAGGGGCGCGCGTTTACTTGGGCCCGATTTTTTTGAATACTATGAAAAGCTGCCCAAACACCATGAGGCGGATATTATCAATGCCACTAATGCCTATTTGAAAGATAAAAAAACTGCGCTTCTGATTATGCAAGAGCAGGAAATGACCTTAAAATATCCGTGGGATTTGTTTTCGGTAATGGATTATTTGTTTGCAACGCAAAAACCTGTTATTTCCCCGCGCGCAAAAATCGGGGAAAACGTTGTTTTAGACGGCCCGGTATTTATTGGCGACAACTGCGTAATCGGCCATGGCAACGTGATTCGCGGGCCAGTAAATATTGAAGCCAACTGCAAAACAGGGGCTTTTATGGAAATAAAGCACTCTATTATCCAGGAGGGAACAGTGTTGCATTCAGGATATGCAGGAGACTCTATTATCGGCAAAAACTGCAGGTTCGGGGCCGGATTTATTACCGGAAACCTTCGATTGGATAAAGAGCCTATTCATGGGTTGCCAAAACTCGGCGTCATCGTTGGCGACAACTCCATTTTCGGCATTCATTCTGGCACTATGCCAGGCGTGTTGGTTGGCGCCAACTGCAAAATAGGGCCCGCCACGCATGTGTTTGAAAACTTGGAGGATAATACTACCTTTTATGCCAAGTTTGATTCGGTAAAGAAATAGGTATAATAGCAGAATGGCAAGCGTACAAGAGGCGACGGAAATGATTAAAAAGGGGAAGGTGGTGGTGTGTCCGACAGACACGGTGTATGGGTTGGTGGCAGACGCAACGAATGAAAAAGCAGTAAAACGGATTTTTCAAATAAAAGGCAGGGGAAAAGGCAAGGCTTTACCCGTGTTTGTAAAAAATGTTGCCATGGCAAAAAAGTTTGCGCGCGTTTCCAAAGAACAGGAGGAATTTCTACGGAAAGTTTGGCCAGGCAAAGTTACAGTGGTGTTCCAGAGTAAGCATGTGCTCCCGAAAGCGCTGGAAATGGACGGCAAAGTTGCCCTTCGTATTCCAAAGCACGAACTGGTGGCAGCGCTTTTGAAAAAGCTCAATCGCCCGCTTACCGGAACCTCGGCAAACGTTTCCGGCCAGCCTTCGTGTTCGTCTGCCACAGAAGTAAATGTTCAGTTTGCCAGAAGAAAACACCAGCCCGATTTGGTGGTTGACGAGGGTAAGCTGCCAAAATCAAAACCTTCCAAAATTGTTGACATAACAGGGGAAAAAATGAGAATCTTGAGAAGATGAAGACTATCCAAAAACAAGACAAAGAGATTTTTGATCTCATCAAAAAAGAAGAAAAGCGGCAGGTCGAAACCGTCGACCTTATTGCTTCTGAAAATTATCCTTCCAAAGCAGTGCGGGAAGCTTTGGGCTCCATATACGTTGCCAAGTATTCAGAAGGCAGACCGTTTAAACGATATTACGGCGGCATGGAAAATGTGGACAAGCTGGAAACCCTTGTGGAGGAACGCGTACGCAGGGCCTTTGGCATTGGGCAAGAATGGGCGGTAAATGTGCAGCCATACTCTGGTAGCCCGGCAAACTATGCGGTATATCGAGGCTTGCTTGAAATGGGCGATACTATTCTTTCTTTGGATTTAAGCCATGGAGGGCATCTTACGCATGGTTCTCCCGTGAGCTTGAGCGGAATGGATTTTCGTATTGTGCATTACCAGGTGAATAAGAAGACGCAGCAGTTGGATTACCGGGCAATTGCCCAGCTTGCCGAAAAAGAAAAACCGAAGCTCATTATTGCAGGGTATAGCGCGTATTCCCGAACAATCGACTTTGCCGCATTTGGGAAAATTGCCCAAAAGGCGGGCGCTTACCTTATGTGCGATATTGCCCATATTACGGGGTTGATAGTGGGAAAGGCGCATCCAAGCCCGTTCCCTCATGCGGATGTGGTAACTACTACTACCCATAAAACCTTGCGCGGCCCCCGGGGAGCCATGATTGTATGCCGCGAAGAGTTGCGAGAGAAGATATTTCCTAAAGTGTTCCCGGGCTTGCAGGGTGGCCCGCACAACCATACGATTGCAGCTTTAGGCATTGCGCTCAAAGAAGCAACAACTCCGGCCTTTCGCACATATGCCGCGCAAATTGTGAAAAACGCAAATGCCTTGGCGGCTGCGTTGCAGACGCACGACTTTAACATTGTTTCTGGCGGAACCGACAACCATGTAATGCTCGTTGATCTGCGCAATAAAAACATTAAGGGTAAGCAGGCGCAGGAGCTTTTGGAATCCGCGGGAATTGTGGCAAACCGCAATACCATTCCTTTCGACCCCAACACTCCGTTTAATCCTTCTGGCGTGCGTTTTGGAACGCCGGCGGTAACCACGCGCGGCATGAAAGAAAAAGAAATGAAGCAAATCGCCTCGTGGATTGCAGAAGTAATTGATGATCCAAAAGCAGCACCCAAAGTAAAAAAAGAGGTTGCAGGGCTGTGTAAAAAGTTTCCCATTCCCTAGACTGGGGAAGTTTGGTACAATCTAGATATATGGCAATACTGTTGGGCGTTGCAATAATACTCGTTTTCCTTGTGTTTGCGGGGCTCCGTGTGATAGACCAATATGAGCGGGGAGTAGTGCTTACTTTAGGCCGATACACGGGTACCCGACCTCCTGGTTTAACGTGGCTGCTTATTGGCATTCAGCGCATGACCAAGGTGGATTTGCGCGTGGATACGGTAGACATTCCCCAGCAAGAGGTTATTACCAAAGACAATGTAACCGTAGGCATTAACGCGGTGGTGTATTTTCGCGTGGCAAACGCGGAAAAAGCGATTCTTGAAATTCAGAATTTCAGGCGCGCGGTAAGCCTGTACGCGCAGGCTGCTTTGCGAGACGTTATCGGCGGCGTTGAGCTGGACACTTTATTGTCTGAACGCGACAAAATTGCAGACGAGATTAAAAAGATTGTAGACGTGGCCACCGACCCTTGGGGGATCGACGTTTCCACCATTAAAATACAGGATATTGAATTGCCGGCCGACATGAAGCGCGTTATGGCAAAGCAGGCGGAAGCAGAGCGCGAAAGGCGCGCCATTATTATTCAGGCAGAAGGAGAGTTTTCCGCGGCAGAAAAGCTTTCGCAGGCGGCAAACGTGTTAAGCAACGTGCCGGGCGGCATGTCTCTGCGAACGCTCCAAACCATAGAAAAAATTAATCCAGACCCGTCAAAAACCGTTATTTTTGCCCTTCCTATTGAGGTTACCGACACGTTAAAATCCTTGGCCCAAATGTTCCACGAGAGAAAGGGGTAGGGGAGAAGCCGAACTATTTTATCTCACGCAAAAACTCCTCGGCGAGCTGGGCCGTGTGTTGCGTGCTGTGGAAGAACGATTTCCACACCACCACAATATCTGCGTCGTTGAATATGGCGCTTTGCACTTCCCGGTGCGTATCTCCGCCAGCTATTGCAATAAGCGTGTCGTAATTGGATTTGATGCGGCGTATCTCATGCAGAGGAAGCTGTTTTTGTCTGTTGTAATGCTCTTCGTCGACGCCGCGGTGCAATAGTACCACGTTAGGAGGACTTTTGAGTTTTCGCAAAACAGACAGGGGAAATTCCACGTTCATCATATCGATCATGGAGTCTAAGCCCACGTCGCTGCAGTGCGCAATAAAGGCGTCGAGCGATTCAATAGGGGCGTGTCCAAGAGCTACAGCGGCGTCAGCGCCCCCATCTTGAGCAATTTCAACTTCGGTGGCTCCGCGGTCCATCATTTTTAAGTCTGCTACCACATAAGGGTTAAAAGGCAGTTTGAACTGGAGTTTTTGCGAAGCGGGCTGGCTTTGGCGGTTCAGTTCTGCAAGTTTGGAGAAAAACACCGAAAGCCCGCCAAATCCTTGCACGGGAAATTCCTCTAATTGCCCATGTATTTTCTCTCCCGCAATGCGCAAGGTATAGAGCTTTTTAAGCTGTTTGATGCCTTCCACTCCATACCGTTTGATAAAGGGTGTTCCTGCTTCAACCAAAATGCGGTCTGACACGGGAAGTTGCGAGATAATGCTTCCTGCCTCTTTGAGCGTGCTGTTGAGCGCTATTTGAAGATAGCGCTTTTTGGAATCCAGTTTTGAAGTTTTTTTGCCAATCATAGACAAGATGGGTTTATTATACTAAATTTGAGGAATACCAAAAACACCTATGGCAGTTGAAATACTCGACGGCAAAAAGGTAGCGCAAGAGATGTTGCGCGACGTTAAAGAACGGGCAAAGGGAAAATCGTTAAAGCTTGCCGTAATTCAGGTTGGCAAAAACAAGGTTTCTGAAACCTATATTGCAGAAAAGCAAAAAGTGGGAGCAGAGGCTGGAATTGCGGTGCAAGTGTTTTGGCTTTCTCCGGATATTACTCAAGAAGGTTTAGAACAAGAAGTAACGCAAATAAGCACAGACCCAAATACGCACGGAGTTATAGTGCAGCTTCCGCTTCCCAAACACATAAACAGGGAAGAAGTGCTCAGTAAAATTCCGTTGGAAAAAGACGTGGACGTGCTAAGCGAAACGGCTTTGGAACAATTTAAAGAAAACACGTTTCCTGTGCTTCCGCCCACAGTTGGGGCTGTGCAGGCTCTATTCTCTGCTTATGGAGTTGAAATCCGCGGCAAAAAGGTTGTGCTGGTTGGACATGGAAGGTTGGTAGGCGTGCCTTTGGGCATATGGTTAAAAAACCAAGGGGTGCAGTTTGAAATTGCAGACAAAGCAACAAAAGATCTATCTGCGCTCTGCAGAACTGCAGATATTATAATTTCCGGCGTAGGAATTCCCAAACTCATTACGGGAGACATGATTAAGCAAGGGGCAGTTGTAATCGATGCTGGAACTTCGGTGGAATCTGGCAAAACATCAGGCGACGTTGACTTTGTAAGTGTTTCTGCAAAAGCCAGCTTTATAACGCCCGTCCCCGGCGGCGTCGGCCCCCTCACCGTCGCCTGTTTGTTCCACAACCTCGTAACCCTCGCAGATAAAAGAGTTTAAGCTTTGTCGTATCGTGGTCGAACAGTAGCCTTTTTGGCTACTTTTTGATAAGATTATTCAATGTATAATGCGCAGCAAGGAAAAGTGGTCGAGAGTTTTGCTCAAAATCAAAAAGTTTCACCCCGAAAAAAGTACTTATGGATAGCTGTTTTGCTGATAAGCGTTGTTCTGATTGGGGTTGCCGCTGCGCTTTACTTTTTGTGGTATGTCCCAGGGGTGCGGGCGCAAGAGTATATCGAAAAATCTCGACCAATTTTTGAAAGGATTACAACGCAAACCTTCACTGTAAAGGAAAATACATTTCTTGATAGAAATACTCAATACCATAAACGAGAAGACGCAAGAGATGACGCAATTTTAGATATTGAAGAACTAGAAGCTGCGGCAGAGAATATTGCGCAGGCCCAAGCAGAAATTGGCCAACTTCCAATTCCAAAAAAGATTGTTCCATTAAGTGACCGAGTGAACGCCTATCTCGCTGAAGCTGAAAGAGTTGTAAGCTTAAATTTTGCAGACCAGGTGTTTTATAAAAAAGTTATAGATGCTTATGGCGATGATTTGGATCGAGAGATTAGCGTGTACGACGAAATGCGGTATTCGGGAAGCGATCGAACCCCATTTATTACTCAAACTCAAAGCGTGGCTGATTACGCCCAGGACGCCTTATCAAGAATTAATAATCTTGAAGTGCCCGAGGGTGTTGATCCTTTTGCGTATGAAATACGCAAGGAAAATCTTGAAGATATAAAAGAAACCTTTTTGAAGTTTAACGAATACTACCGATTGTTCCAGTACGAACTGATAGGTCCAGAAGTTGAAGCAAACACGAAACGGAATGAAGAGCGAAACCGACAAATAAGAGAGCATGGCCAGGTGTATATTACAGAGTCGAATATTGCCCAAGGATTCAAGTCGCTGGAACAACAATCTCAAGAGCTTAAAAATCTTTATGAGCAAGTAAATCTGTAACGAGAAGTGCAAATTTTCTTTGCAAAACAGGAACGTGTGGAAAACATGTTTCTGTTTTTTGTTTGGAGTGGTACAATAATATAATTGAAATAATAGGTCGAGTAAAAGTTTACTAGTATTTTGTTAGAAACAAATAAACATATATGAATAATTTGGTATTTCTTAATGACATTGCAATTCAATTGAGTTCGTATCTTCCTACGCTCATCGGAGCTTTGGCAATTTTGCTACTTGGTTGGATTATTGGTTTGGTGGTTGCGGGCATCGTGAGAGGAGCGCTTCGCCGCACCACAGTAGACGAGAAGATTGCGGGTTGGCTCTTGGGATCAGAATCGGTAAGAGGAATCGAGGTAGAACGCTGGATCGCAAAAGCGGTATTTTATCTTGTGTTGCTTTTTACGCTGGTGGCGTTTTTTGAAACCCTCGGGCTAACCCTTATCGCAGATTCGCTCGACCAATTCCTCGGAGAAATCGGAGCCTATATCCCCCGGTTTATTGAAGCCGCGTTTGTATTGGCGCTGGCTTGGGTTGTTGCTTCTGGCGCAAGGATGGTTATCAAAAGAGTGCTGGGCTTGGCAAAAATTGACAGCTATCTGGAGATGCAGGCTGGAGTGCGCCGCGAAAAAAGAACGCCCTTGGCTAAAACCCTTTCTGACGCCGTATATTGGCTGGTGTTCTTGTTGTTTCTGCCGGCTTTGCTCGACGCTTTAGAGGTGGGCGGATTGCTGGGGCCTGTGCAGGGCATGACCAACGAAATCCTGAGTTTCCTGCCTAATATTCTTGCTGCAGGGCTTGTGTTGCTCATTGGGTGGTTTGTGGCCAGGATAGTGGAGCGAATTGCAACCAATTTGTTAATGTCTGTTGGGGTAGACCAGATAGCAGAACGGGTCGGCTTAGGCCAGGTATTGGGAAGTCAAACCCTCTCTGGAATGTTGGGAAGGATAGCTTACGTGCTGGTGCTTATCCCTGTATTAATCGCAAGTTTGCACGCGTTGGGTTTGGAGGCGATTACACAACCGGCCTCAAACATGCTGAATATTATCTTGGCTGCGGTTCCTTCGATATTTGCCGCGGTCTTGGTAATGGCGTTTGCTTATATTTTAGGCAGAATTGTAGGAGGTTTGGTAACCAACCTTCTGGCCAATATTGGATTCGATAAAGTGCTGGTAATGCTGGGGTTTGGCGAAGAGAGTTCGAGCCGATGGAAGCCCTCCGACGTGGTAGGATATTTGGCGCTCGTTGCTATTATCCTGTTTGCATTTGTGGAATCCTTGAGCTTGCTTGGTTTTGGAGTATTGGCAAATCTTACCGCAGAGTTTATCGTGTTTTCGGGGCACATTATTCTTGGAGTGGTTATTTTCGCGATTGGCCTGTATCTGGCAAATGTGGCTTCCAACACAGTGGCAAAAAGCAAAAACAAAAAAGCAGACTTTCTCGCGTTGGCGGCAAAAATCTCGATTTTGGTGTTTGCGGGAGCTATGGCATTGCGGCAAATGGGCTTGGCAAACGACATTATTAACATTGCGTTTGCGCTTGTCGTGGGCGCGGTTGCGGTTGCTTTTGTGCTGGCGCTTGGCCTTGGAGGCCGCGACGTGGCAGCGGCCCATCTCGAAGAGTGGGTAAAGGCGTTTAAAAAGAAACGCTAGACTCGAATATCAGGAAAAAAGAGGTGCTCGGTTGAGCGCCTCTTTTTTTCATGATACGGTACAATATAATATGGAAATTACGGATTTTGAAAAAGGCGGGAAAAGACAGGTATTTAAGCCTGTTTTTGGGTCTATAGCAGAGTTGCTAGAGCATCACGCCAAAGAATTTGGCAAAAAAGAAGCTATTGTTTCAGTAAACGTGGATTCGGGGCAAGAACGCAGCATTTCGTATGCTAAACTTTTGGAATTGGCGCAAAAAGCAGCTTGTTTTTTAGCAAAAAAAGGAGTGCAAAAAGGCGACCGCGTAGCTTTTGCTTTTGAGAATACTTCTACTATTTTAGTGCTGGAGCTGGCAGCCGGCTTGCTTGGCGCTTCCAGCGTGCCCATAGACGTAAAGCGCGACACGCCAGAACGCAAGGAATTTAAGCTAAAAGATGCCAACGCAAAAGTATTTTTTGAAGACGAGCAGGAAGTGCTTGAAGCCCTGGAAAAACAATCCGATCAAAATCCGCCACTTTCTTCGGGTTCGACCAAGGACGAGTATTTACTTTTATACACTTCAGGCACCACGGCAAACCCAAAAGGCGTGTCGCTTTCCTTGCGCGCTATGATGGCAAACGCGCAGGGAATAGCAGAATGGCAAAAGCTTTCGCCAAACGACCGATTTGGCATTGTATTGCCCTTGCACCATATAAATTCTACCACTATGAGCCTTGCCACTTTGCTGGCGGGCGGCACTATTGTGTTAAGCTCGCGGTATTCTGCTTCCAAATTTTGGCAGGTGGCGTCAAAGCACAAAGTAACCATAACCAGCATTGTGCCGACTATTTTGCACGACTTGCTTGCAAGAAAAGAAGAGTATTCTGCCAAAAAATATCCTTTGGCGTTCAAGCGCATTTTAATTGGGTCTGCCCCGGTGCTACCAGAAGAAACCATGCGGTTTATGGAAACGTTTGCCATAGATGTGGTGCAAGGGTACGGCCAAACCGAAACCGCGTTGCGCGTTACCGGCGTGCCTATTGGCTTGCCGCGCAAACTGTATAGGGAACTTACGCGCAAAAACAGCATTGGCAAAGAACTTGCGTATTGTAATGTAACCATCCTCAAAGAAGACGGTTCAGGATCTACAGAAAAAGAGGAAGGCGAAATTTGCATTCGCGGCCCCGTGGTCGGGGACGGCTACTGGAACAACAAAGAAGCTACCGAAAAAGATTTTTCTGCAGGCTGGTTCCACTCTGGCGACCTTGGATATTATGAGATAATCGCGGGAGAGAAATACTTTTTTATAAAGGGCCGCATAAAAGAAATTATTATTAAAGGCGGGGTAAATATTTCCCCGGCCGCGGTGGAAGACGCCTTGCTCAAGAATTTTGCAGAAATTAACGAAGTATGCGTGGTGGGGTACGAGGACTCCCGCATGGGGGAGGAGGTGGCAGCTGTAATTACCCTGGTGCATCCGGAGGAAAATGGGGATATTGCAGAGAAAATTGTGCGTTTTGGGGGTGAAGGCAAATTGGTTGGACTTTCGCGTTACGAGGCTCCCGTCAAGGTTTTTGTATTGGACGAAGAACTGCCAAAAACTTCTACAGGCAAAATTCAGCGTGTAAAAGTAAAAGACATGGTGCAGGCCCGGGTGGCTGCAGAAAAACAGCAGCATTTGTATTGCCGTTTAATTGAACCTCGCGAAAAAGCAATTATCGCAAAGGCGGTAGAGGTAAACAACAAGCGATGGCCAGTGGCTTCGAGCGTTGAAGAATTTGAGCAGCGCGCAAAAAACGGGTATCTTATTGGCGTATTCGACGAGGAAGAAAGTTTATTAGGTACGCTAAGCGCTTTGCAAATGTCAGGCGATGCCTTGGAGGCTGCAAAAACTTGGGACCAGGCAACAAACAACGGAACTTTGCAAAATAATAATCCCAAAGGCGAAATAATGGTATGCGCGTCTATTACCGTAACCGACGAAGCGCGAGGAGGGACAGTCCCTCCTCGTGCAGAGGTTTCGCAAGAGGTGGCAGATGAGGTTATTGAAGAATATATAAAAACCGGGTTAGACAACGTGCTGCGGTTTCACGCAAAGCCAAAGGGAGGAATGGAAAAGGGAGCTAAAGTTATAAAAATTCTGCCCCAGGGCAGGCCGGAAGACACGGAAGCCATGGGCTATAATGTGCTGGTAGAATATCCAACAATAGACAAGCGAAAGAAAATTGTACGATCGAAAAACGCGCCACCTAGTTTTTTGCTTATTGAGCAAACAATGCAATTAGCAAAGGAAAAAGGCTGCAAACGCGTCGTCGCATTCTCCCGCCCCGCCCAATTCAAATTACATCTCGTCAAATCCCTCGACCCGTCTATAAATTTCGAACCCAAAGATAGTAAAGTATTCACCAAATTCGCCACCCTCGCCCAAAAGAAAAACGGCTAAGCAGCCGTTTTTTGGTGTATCTATACGATAGTGCTGGAACGTACCTTCATCCTTGTTGCAATATACAAAACTTTGTTATACTGATTTTATGGATCAACAAAGTCAACAACCCAATCAATCATTGAATCCAACACCGTTTGATGGCCCAAAACAAGGAGGGCACAAGAAAGTAAAAATAGCCTTGTTTGTTCTCGTAGCTGTTCTTGTAGTCATTGGCGCGATTTTCTTCATCATTTTCAATAAATCCGTTGGTATTAATCCGGTGGCTTATGCCCAATGCGATCAACTTGAACAGGAAATAGATACACTCGTCAAACAGGCAAACTACTGCGAGGTGGATGAGGATTGCGTGGTGAGCTCTGAAGCAGTATATCCACTATGCTCTTGCTGGAGTCTTGTTAATAAAGAAGTGGATACGGCAAACCTAAAAGAAAAGAGGTCTGAATGGGAAGAAGCCGGATGTCGAAGAAAAGATGTAGTGTGTGAGCAGTGCGCTCAACCTCCCCAGATTCTCAAATGCGAACAGAGTCGCTGTGTAGGCACATACTACAGGCCAACAACAATGCAAGAACTCAAGGGTTACCCCGAGTTGAATAAGGTTATGCCTGAGTTACTGAACGGTCATACGGTGATGGTTGATGGAATCTACCGTTGGGGGTTTGAAGACAGCAACTTTGGCGAAACGGCAGATGGATATGACATTTGGGTTGAGATGATTGCGGATACGGAATTCGAGAATCGACCAGAGAATTTTTATGGAGTGGAAAAATCAGCGCCAAGCAGAACGGCAAAAGTCACCATCTACGGCACATTCCAAACGGGAAATCTGGAACGCAGTTTGAACTTTGGCCATCTCGGCCTCTGGGAACATCAAATCGTGGCAGATAAGATTGTGTTCGAAGAAACAGCTATCGATGAAAATCTTGTTCGGATAATGACGGATAAATCCACATACAGGCAAGGAGAAGTAGTACGCATTACAGCCAAGAACAACTACGAAACTACAAAATGGCTTGAGCCATACCCATATGCTATCGAGAGGTTTGTAGGACGTAGTTGGGTCGCTGTTTCACAAGTCAACTGTCCCTGCGGTGCTTTATGCAACGCTCCGCCAGTGACTCCCTTAGTGCCAAATGAGCAAGTAGGGTTTCTGTGGAATCAAGAAGAAGAGTCTTGTTCTACGAATTTTCAATTGGTATCAAACGTAGCACCCGCGGGCAAGTATAGAGTTAAGGTCTTAGTCAGGAACGATATAAACGACGAACAAACAAGAGAAACCGTATATTCTGAAGAGTTCATAATAGAAGATTAGGTACTGCTCGCCAAATCCCTGGACCCCTCCATAAATTTTGAACCCAAAGACCAAAAAACCTTTGCAAAGTTCGCAAAACTCGTAAAAAGAGCTAGGGTAATTGCGGAGTAAGGGATTGACAACGCACCTTTGCTTGTATATAGTAGAGATATACAAGTAGTAACCCTATATGACGGATATACCACATTTTACTGGGTTTCAATGGGATGAAGGAAATAGAGATAAAAACTGGACAAAGCACAAAGTTTCCAACAGTGAATGTGAAGAAGTCTTTTTTAACGAATCACTGATTGTGCCAGATATAAAGCACTCGGAACAAGAACAACGATACTATGCTCTTGGAAGAACAAATGAAGAAAGACTACTATTTATTTCGTTCACCATTAGAGAAAATCTTATAAGAGTAATTTCTGCCCGCGCTGCAGGCAGAAAAGAAAAACAACAATATGAAACAGATGAAAAAAATTCCACAATTTAAAAACGAAGAACAGGAACGCGCCTTTTGGGCCAAAGAAGATTCTGCAGACTATATAGACTGGTCCAAAGCGAAACGGGTTTCTTTCTCAAATCTTAAACCGTCAACCAAAACGATCTCTCTTCGCTTACCCGAACATTTGTTAGAGAAGATCAAGCGTACTGCTAATCAACAGGATATTCCTTATCAGTCTTTAATTAAGTACTCGCTTGCGCAGAGATTTCTGCAACGAAAAAACAAGGTAGAAAAGTAGATTTTGAACCCCGCGACCCGCAAACCTTCTCCAAATTCGCAAAACTCGTAAAAGAGAAAAACGGCTAACAGCCGTTTTTCTTAATCGAAGTGCCCGGGGAGAGACTTGAACTCTCATGAGGTTGCCCTCACTGGATTTTGAGTCCAGCGCGTCTGCCAATTCCGCCACCCGGGCATGTGCAGAGCCTATTTTACCAGAGAATTTGGGGTTTGTAAACTACTTCTTTTTGTTGGTTTCGCAGTCTTTGTTGGAGCATTTGGCGGCTTTGGCTTTTTCTACCATAAGCGAGTTGCAGGTTTGGCATTTCTCGCCCGTGGGCTTGTCCCA
>DASRUP010000064.1:0-2087 GCA_035655395.1 Minisyncoccota bacterium | reverse complement strand
TCAAATTCGACATCCACCACCGGCCCTGTAATTTGTACAATATTACCTTTATTCATATTATTCTGCGGTTAATGCTTCTTTTGCTGTTGAAATTTCCGTAAGCTCTTGCGTAATTGCAGCTTGGCGCGCTTTGTTCCATTCCAAGGTAAGTTCTTCTTGCAGGCGCTTTGCGTTTTCTGTGGCGTTTTTCATGGCTACCATGCGAGCAGAATGTTCTGAAGCGTTTGACTCAAACACGAAATACGCAATTTGCACCTGTATTAAATTTCGCACCAGGTTTTTGATAATCTCCTCACGGCTGGGTTCAAGCACAGAGCTTAATTCCTTTTCTGTTTCTTTTTCCCCTGCCGCAAGCTCGGAGTATCTACCTGTCTTTGGCACAATTCCTTCTATTGTTTGCTGCAAAGCCTCAATTTCCAGCGGCAAAATTTGCCGGATTTCTACCTTTTGCACTAAAGCTGATACAAACTGATTTGAACAGACAACGATTTTGCTATACTGCTGTGTTTCGTATGCCTGCACAATCCAATCTGCAAGCGGCCTTACATTATCATAAGTAACAATGTCTGAAAACTGCAAAAATTCCGCGGCTATAACGGCGCCTCTTGCCTTAAAAAAGTCGCGGCCCTTTTTGCCAACTGCCACAATCTCCATATTTGAAGCCGTACTTCGAACAGTCTCGTCTTGGACAAACTTATACGCCGCGCGCAACACCGAGCTGTTAAAACTTCCGGCCAACCCCTTGTCGCTCGTAATAACCACCAAAGCAACTTTCTCCAAAGGAGGGACTGTCCCTCCTTTTGCAGGCCAGAAAATACTCTCGGTTTCTTCTTTGCCGGCCTGTTTTAGCAAATGCAACAGCAGCGCGAACGATTTTTTCGCGTATGGCCTGGCATTAAGCGCCACTTCCTGCGATTTTCGCATTTTGGTGGCAGCCACCATTTGCATGGCCCGCGTAATCTGCCCAATATTCTTTACCGCCCGTATTTTCGTTTTCAGTTGCCTCGTTGCCGCCATGTTATTAATTGGTAAATCGGAAGGTTTGAATCATTGCCTCAACAAACTTCATTTCCTGTTCTTTGTCGAACTGTTCAAGCTCTTCGCCACTTACCCCCTCGGTAACCGATCGCAGCACAAACTTCATTTGGTAACAAAGCCCGTCTTTGCCAACCGTATACCCCACATAATCAAACTTTGCTCTGGGAATTTCCTCTGCTCCGGTTTCCCTATGGATCTCCAATCCGTTAATACTAACCATTTCTGAAGCAAAAACCTGGCCTAGGTGGGCACTCGAACATTTGGCTTCTGAATCCTGTCCGGTGTACCCTATCTGGAAATATTTTTCCACAAGGGTGGTTTCTTCTTCAAACGGCAAATCAATGCGCGTGCCCCCAGCTCCCTCGCTAACCTCTGCCCCTTCGGGATGCTTAATCTCGTAAACGGCATACTCATCGTTTTGGTACACGGGCCAATTGGAAGTATCGATTGCTCTATTTTGTATTTGAGTAAAGTAATATGCCGCGCCCCCTACAATTATGAAAATAGCGAGCCCGAGGAGCATATATTTTGTGATGTTCATTGGTTGTTGATTGGGAATTACTTGTTATTTATAGCTTGCAACAAATTTCTCCGTTGCTTTTTTGAGTTCCGCTTTGGTGTCGTCGGCAAGGTCGCGAGACTCGCGAATGGTTTGCAGAACTTTGGCGTGGTGGTCTTTGAGGTGCTGCACCAATTTCTTTTCAAAATCGCGCACTTTGTCGAGCAAAACCGCGTCCAAAAAGCCTTCGTTTGCCGCGAACAGCGCCACCACCTGCTCTTCCATAGGAATAGGCTGGAATTGCCCCTGCTTTAACACTTCCAGCAAACGCTGGCCTCGGTCGATTTTGGCTTTGGTTGCTTTGTCCAAATCCTGCGCAAACTGGGCAAAAGCTGCCAATTCTTCAAATTGCGCCAAATCCAGCTTTAACTGCGACGCCACTTTTTTGGTAGCTTTTGTTTGGGCTGCAGAACCAACGCGAGAAACCGAAAGCCCAATATTTACCGCGGGCCGCTGGCCCTTGGAAAACAAATCGCTTTCCAAATAAATT
>DASRUP010000063.1:0-2419 GCA_035655395.1 Minisyncoccota bacterium | reverse complement strand
TCCCACGCCCGTGCCCTTTACCATTTTAAACGGCGAAATCGAAACCGGAGTAAGCATTATTAAAATGGACGAAGAGGTTGATCACGGGCCGTTGCTGGCGCAACGGGAATTTTCAATTATCAATTATCAATTTTCAAATGGGCTTGGCAAGCCTACTACTCCAGAGCTGTTGCAGGTTTTATGGGACATGGGCGCCGAGTTGCTGGTAGAAATCTTGCCCAAATATATTGCGGGTGAAATTATGGCCCAAGAGCAAGATCACAGCCAGGCTACCTTTACAAAAAAGCTTACCCGGGAAGACGGCCTTATTGACTGGAAGCAAAATCCAGAGTATATAGATAGGCAGATTCGGGCGTTTACGCCCTGGCCCGGAGCATTTACTTTTTGGAAAGGCAAGCGCGTAAAAATCCTGAAAGCGCATGTGGAGGAAGACAAGCTGGTTGTAGACGAGCTGCAGATGGAAGGCAAAAAACCCACAACCCTAAAAGAGTTTTTGCTCGGATATCCTGATTTTAAAATACCCTATGCTTAGTTATTACGAATTACGAAAAGGAATTCAATTTATATACGAGGGGCAGCCCTACGAGGTTTTGGAATTCCGCCAAATGGGAAAATCGCAAGACGTGGTAGTGGCACAAACCAAAATCCGCAACTTGCTAACCGGGCGCGTGTTGCCCAAAAACTTCCACCAGGGTGATACGTTTCAAGAGGCGGACCTTGAAAAATTCCAGGCAAAGTTTATTTTTGCCAATCGCGGCAAGTTTACGTTTGCCAGGGCAAACGACCCCGGCAAGCGGTTTGAACTTTTAGAAGAACAAGTTGGCCAGGCTGCAAAATTCCTCAAAAGCAATCAGGAGGTAGAAGCAATTATTTTCCAAGAGAAAGTTATTAGTATTACTCCGCCCATAAAAGTGCAGCTTAAAGTAAAAGACGCCCCTCCGGGTGTGCAGGGCGACCGCTCCGCGGGCGGCACCAAAACCGTAACCCTGGAAACCGGCGCCGTTATAAATGTCCCCCTGTTTATTGAAACTAACGATATTATCGAGCTAAACACGGAAACCGGCGAATACGCCCGCCGCATCGAAAAAGGCGAATAAAAAAGGCGGGACGACTCAAGAGAGCCGTCCATTTATTTTCTCCAGGTATTCTAGGGATGCCGCATAGTATCCTTCGGCGGCATGGTTGGGGCCTGGGTAAAGGCGGGACATATGCGCGGAAAGAACTTTTGAAGGGTCTGCGAGGACTGCCCCATTGCTCAAAAAGAGTTGATGGAACGGGCCTTCGCGTTTGCAGCTGGGGCATATTGCACACTCGAGGTCAAACTTGGATCCACAGGGACACTTATTCCACCAGTGTTTCTGCAAGCTATGTCCTCCCCTATTTAGATTTTCAAATTATAGCATATTTTTAAAATTTCAGAGAAAGTTCAAGGGTGTGGAAAACTTTTGCAGACTACATCATGCCGCGGAATTTTTGCGCCATGGCCATTTGCACCTTACGAATCAATTCGTTGTAAGCCTGCATTATGGCCTGCTCCTGCTGTTCCTGGGAAAGTTGTGGGTTGAGCCTGATTTCTTCAAGCTCCATTCCCCCGTTCATAACAAGGCGCACGCCGTTTTTTTCAATGTCGTAGCTTTCTTTTTTTAGGTCGTCTTGCAGGCTTTTTAACTCTTTGAGTTGTTTTAATTTATCGAACATAGTTCTTTGGTGGGATTATAGCTTATTTCTTTTACTTTTGATAGAGGTAGACATGTTCGATCTGTTTGACCGGTTTCCAGTTTGGAAGCGGAAAGGAGTTTGAAGCAACCCGGGCTCCGGGCCGCAATTCTCTTTCGAGCTTTGCTTCAAAATGGCGCATAACATTGGGCAAGCCGTAAATGAATACCAAATCAAACTCTCCAAGGTTTTGGCTCCAAAGATTTGCGGTTTTTAAGACTCCTTTGTGGCGCAAACCCGCTTTTCTCAAACGCATTTTCCCCCACCACACCAGCAACGGGTTAATTTCATATCCGTGGGTTTCAATACCGTGTGCCGCCAGCGCTTGTACCACTCTGCCGTCGCCTGATCCCAAGTCTACTGCCCTTTGGGGAACTTGTTCGGTGGCGATTTGCAGAAAAATCTCGATAGTGCGTTTGTTGCTGGGCACAGGAGGCGCGCCGCGAATAAGAGAAACTACGAGCGAAGCTAAAATAGTGATCGCTACAAGATTTGCCGCTATAGAGAATAGTACTGCCAGCAGCATATATGTTACATCGACCGTTTCGTAGAACCCACCAAACGAAAGTTCTTGATTTTCATGGCAGGCACCACAATGCCTCCTGGCGAAGAAAGGCTCATAGGGTCGAACACGAGGCGGGGCGCCCCCATTGCCTCTACTCTTTTCAAGGCTTCGGGAATGCTTTCTTCGAATCTGACATTT
>DASRUP010000062.1:0-4216 GCA_035655395.1 Minisyncoccota bacterium | reverse complement strand
GCAGCGATGGCCCGGCAAAAGGCCAAAAGTGCGCCAGTGCAGGGCGTTTCTGCCCGTGCGCATGTTGAGCTGAATCCATCAACCGCAGCTCGATAGTCAAGAAAAGCTCATGGTCGGGGAATATATCTCCCCGGCTTTTCTATTTGACAAAAGGCGTGCTCAACCCTACACTTAAAGTAAAATGGCAAAGAAAAAATCTCTCACAAAAAAGCCGGCTAGAAAGGCCCTTCGACGATCTCAGGGTAAACACAAAAGCCCCAAAGGCAAAGAGGTTTTGCCTGTGGATCAGGTTCACCGCACCAGAATTAAAGTAATTGGCGTGGGCGGCGGGGGCGGCAACATTGTTGCCGAAATTGCTTCCAGGGTGCACAAATTCGACTTCGTGGGAGCCAACACCGACGCCCAGGCGTTAAAAGAACTTCCCAAAAAAGTAAAGACTATTTCTTTTGGGCACGAGCTAACCAATGGTTTGGGATGCGGCATGGACCCTGAATTGGGTGAGCGGGCGGCGAAAGCGGAAAAAGAGCGGATTAAAAAATTGCTCGAGGGGAACGACATCTGCATTCTTATAGCTTCGCTTGGAGGAGGCACGGGATCGGGAGCCACGCATGTGTTTGCAGAAGCTTCACAGGAGCTGCGCAACCTTTGCATAGGTATTTTTACCATGCCTTTTGCGTTCGAAGGAGAACGACGAAAGCAGATAGCAGAAGCCGCGCTGGAAAAAATTAAGCCCTTCGTAAATGCGTATATGGTAATTCCCAATGAGCGCATTTTCCAGGTTATCGACCAGAAAACTTCGCTCAAGGACTCGCTTTCGGCAGTGAACAAAAGATTAACCTCTACCCTGGAAGGGTTTATGGATACGATTGCCATGCCGGGTTTAGTAAACATTGACTTTGCCGATGTGCGTTCCATTCTGGAGGGGAGAGGCAGGCTGGCGTTTATTCATTCGGCAGAAAGCGGCGGGCCGGCAAAAGCCCAGGAAGTGGTGAAAGCGGTGCTTGCCAATCCTTTGTGCAGTTACGGCATTGGAGGCGCAGATCGCATTTTGTTTAATATTATGGGCGACCGCGGATTAAAAATGCAGGAAGTAGCGCAGATTTCGACCGCCATTTCAGAACATAATCCCAAAGCCCGCATTATTTTTGGCATTTCGTGCAACTCGCGCATGAAAGAGCGTATCAAGGTTACTTTGTTTGCAGTAGGCTGCGGCCCGGGGGAAGGCCTCAAGGCTGTCCAGATAAAGACAGAGAAGGAAGAACAAAAAAAACCCGTTGCAGTCAAACAGGTCCGTCCAACGAATACGCAGAGCCCTGCGGGCGGAAAGAAAGAAGCTGCGATTGGGCCAATGGGAGAATCGGCGGTGCGGATTCCGGTTCGGTCTTCCAGGGTGCGGCGGAACGCCCTCGAAGTGAAAAAAGCGGTTGACCAGGAAATCCGAGAGTTGGAGCAAAAAGAAAAGCAGTGGGATATTCCCGCGTTTTTGAGAAATAAATAATATAGTATGGCAGAAATCACGAAAGCAATTATTCCTTTGGCGGGTTTGGCAACAAGACACCTTCCGCTCTCCAAAGTTCTTTCCAAGGAGTTGTTTCCTCTAGCGGACAAGCCTTTGCTGCAGTATATATTGGAAGAACTGAAAGCTTCGGGAGTAAAAGAAGTGGTATTTGTGGTGGGGGGAAACCGAAAAATCATTTCAGACTATTTGAAAAGATCTTTGCAGTTGGAAAAGCATTTGGAAGAACAAAAGCAGGATGATTTGCTGGAAACGCTGCGGGAAATCGAGCGGGTATGCCAGGGAGTTTCTTTTTCGTACGTGCCAGACAGGCCATTGGGCGACGGACATGCGGTGTTGCAGGCCAGAAAGTTCGTGGGCGACGAGCCTTGTTTCGTTGTGTACGCAGACGACATTGTGGAATCGAAAACTCCGGCTGCCATGCAATTGGAACAGGTGTTCCGGACTTCCGCCAAACCGGTGATTGCGCTATTCGAGTTGCCTCCAGACAAACTCTCTTCGTACGGGATTGTCGCTCCCGAAAAAATTGCAAGCAAGCTGTGCAAAATTAAAGCGATTGTTGAAAAACCGGCAAAAGAAAACGCGCCCTCCCGATTGGCCATGGCGGGAAGAAGTATTATTACCGCAGAGGTGTTTGACTATCTCAAAAAAGCAAAGCCCAACAAAAGAGGGGAAATTTCGCTTACGGAAACCTTTGGCCAAATGGTAAAAGATGGTACCATAATATATGGATACCAGTGCGAGGGGCGGTGGTGGGAATGCGGCAACAAAGAAGAGTGGCTAAAGTCTTTTGTGCATTATGCCGCAAACCATCCGCAATATGGAAGAGAAGTGCGAAGATTTATAAAAGAAGAGAAACTCGTTTAGACTATGGTTGAAACCAGTCAGGCGCTTGTCAAAAAAATATATAGGCCTCGGCCGGCAGAATCCCGAAAGTATGATTTTGGTTTGATGCTGGTAATCGGGGGTTCGGAGTCTTACACCGGAGCCCCAGCCATTGCCGGGCTTTCGGGGTTTCGCGCAGGGCTCGATATGGTGCGGGTAATAGCTCCCAAACGCGCGGCAGATATTATAGCTTCTTTTTCGCCGGTACTGGCTGTTTTTGGAGTTGCCGACGACCACCTGGAAAAAGAGCATGTGAGCCTTTTGCTTGCGCGTACCATGGCAGCAAAAGAAGCAGCCAGGGGAAATGTTTCGGTGCTTATCGGAAGCGGCTTGGGCCGGGACGAGCAAACGCAAGAGGCTATAAAAGAATATTTAGCACAAATCGACGTTCCTTGCGTCATAGATGCCGACGCCATTCACACGGTTTCAGAGCAGCCCGAGATTCTGGCGGGAAAACCCTTTGTGGTTACTCCCCACAGCCATGAGTTCCTGGATCTTACGGGCAAAGAAATACGCGAGCTTCCCCAGGAAGAAAAAATCAAGCTGGTGTCGCAGGAAGCCCTGCGTTTGAAAACCACTATTTTGTTTAAGGCAAATGTAGACATTATTTCAGACGGCAAAGAGGTAATGCTCAACAGGACCGGCACTCCCTACATGACCATAGGGGGAACAGGGGATTCATTGGCCGGAATCGTAGGCGCTTTGCTCGCGCGTGGAATTGAGCCTTTGGAGGCTGCCGCAGCCGCAGCGTATATAAATGGAAGAGCAGGGGAGTTGGCGTCCAAAAAATTCAAGGATTCCATGATCGCCACCGACCTTATCGAAGAAATTCCACACGTAATCGCGTAAAATTGTATGACAAACATTGCAATTAACGGGTTTGGGAGGATTGGGCGGCTGTTCTACCGGCAGATTGCCGCAAAAAAGGGTTTTGAGGTGGTGGCAATTAATGATTTGGGGAATGCGGAGAATTTGGCGTACTTGCTTAAATACGACACGGTATATGGAAAGTTTGAGGGGAAACTGCCCGCAACCGTGCTGCAGGAAAAAGATCCTGCCAAACTTCCGTGGAAAAAACTGGGAATAGACATTGTAGTGGAAGCCACGGGCGTATTTGATTCGTTCGAGAAGTCAAAAGCGCATTTGCAGGCTGGAGCAAAAAGGGTGGTGATTACGGCGCCTGCGGATGATGCAGACGGGGAATTGGGGCGTACCGTGCTCATGGGCGTGAACGATAAGGATTTGGCCATGTGCAAAATAAGCTCCAACGCTTCTTGTACCACCAATTCTATAGCTTCGGTAATTCAGGTGTTAGACGAGGCAATCGGGGTGTCAAAGGCGTTGCTGAACACTACGCACGGATATACCGCCACCCAAAGTTTGGTGGACAGTCCGGTAAAAGGAAAAGACCTAAGGCGGGGGAGAGCCGCTGCCCAGAATATCATTCCCTCGAGTACGGGAGCTGCTATTGCCACCACGCGGGCGGTAAAAAGTTTGCAGGGCAAGTTCGATGGTATTGCTCTTCGCGTGCCAGTTCCCGCAGGTTCCATTGCCGACATTACGTTTGTGGCAAAGCGTATCACCACAGTAGAGGAAGTAAACAGCGCGCTCACGAAAGCTGCAGGTTCCACCCGCTTTAAAAACATTTTGCAGGTAACTTCAGATCCTGTGGTTTCTGCAGATATTGTAGGCCAGCCCTACGGCGCCATTGTGGATTTGGCGTTTACCAGGGTGGTTGACGGGGACTTGGTAAAAGTGCTATCGTGGTACGATAACGAATGGGGGTACGCCTCCACTTTAGTAAAGCACGTCGAA
>DASRUP010000061.1:0-6475 GCA_035655395.1 Minisyncoccota bacterium | reverse complement strand
ACCCCTATCCAGTTGGCGCGCACAGGGCTTTTATACGCAGGGTCTTTTAAGGTCTGAATGGTAAAGAGTACGTCGTCGGCGGAAAACTCCTCTCCATCGTGCCACTTCACGTCTTCCTTGAGAGATACCGTAACCACTTTTCCTCCCTCGGTGATTTCGGGATTTCCTTGCGCCAAATCGGCCACCAGTTCGCCCTGGCTGTTGTAAGCGTACAAGCCCGAAAACAAAAGCTGCAGCAGATCTCTGTCTACATCGTTTGCGTCAGCGTACACCGGATTGAGAAAGCGAGGCGATCCGATTAGCCCTTCCACGATACTGCCTCCCCGAGCTGGCACCACGACCGTATGTTCCAAGTACCACCCTCTGGCAAGGGAGAAGGAAGAACCAAAGAATACGCATACCAAAATAACCAACGCTACCCGTTCTTTTTGGGAAAGCAGGCGTGGAAGCTGTATCCACTGGGCGAATGTGGGCCAACGCCGATTGCTGCCTTGAGGCGTTACCGAGGGTATATTATCTTGGAGGGGGTTAGTTTGAGATGACACGCTAAATGAGAATAAGGCGGGCAAGCGAGAGAGCAATGAACAAAGCGCCCAGGACAATAGTTCCCCAGTACAGCTTTTGTTGCAGCCCTCTTCTCGCCCCATAAAAACTTCCTCCTTCGCCACCAAACGCGGACCCTAAAGCGGTTCCCCGTTGCTGAAGGAGTATAAACACCACAAGAAAGATCGCAACGCCGATCTGCACAAGTGAGATAAGAAAATCGAAAGTCATATCTTTCCTCTACTTAAGACCGAAAGCGGAATCGTAATTCCTACGATAATAAGAGTTGTCCATAACAGAGGAAGGAACCCTTCGAATTCGAGTTCGGGGAAAACCAGTTGAAGCGCCCATACCAGGCCCAGGTTAATGAGTATGCTCGACAACCCAAGCGTTAAGATTCGTATGGGAAGAGTAATAAGATCGAGAACGGGTTTTACGATCGCGTTTAGTATACCAAGAACCAGTCCGATAATCAAGAGGAGGTAGGCGGGGCCTGTAAACTCCACTCCGTCAACAATGCGAACGGCAATCCAGAGGCCTCCAATCCCTGCCAAAATATGCAAGAGAAGCATTTGGATCATTGTATCTAATATACCCCTATTTGCCCAAAAGGTCAACCTTTCGTAGTTTCCTATGATAGGTTATGGCGAAACGGTGGGCTTCGTCGCGCATATGCAAAATAAAATTTGAAACGGGCTGGGGCATGTCGCGCAGCAATAAAGGCTCCGACTTACCCGGCAGAAAAAGTTCATTATTTTTCTTTGCGATAGCGGCAACGAGAATTGTCGGTTGTTGACTATTGATCGCTTTGAGCGCCGACGACAATTGCCCTTTTCCGCCATCGATAATCATTAAATCGGGATACGGCCATTCTGCGTGGCAAAGGCGGCGGCTTAGGGTTTCCGCCAGCATGGCAAAGTCGTTGGGCGTGTTGCCCAGGCGAATTTTAAATTTGCGGTATTGGCTTTTCGCCGGCACGCCGTTTACAAACACAGGCATAGAGCTGGTGGCTTCTTTGCCCTGGGTATTTGAAATGTCGTATGCTTCCGCGCGGGAAATGCGTTTTTTCGTGCCAAGAATTTTTTGCAAATACTGTTCTATGGCCGGCCAGTTTACCCCGACCGAAGCGTCGGCGTCGGTTGGCCTAAATATTCTGGCATGCGAAAAAATAACTTCCAAATCGCGCAGCTGGTCGCGCAGTTCTTTTGCCCTTTCATACTGCTGGGCTTTTGAAGCTGCCGCCATTTCTTTTTGCAGTGTTTTTAGCACGCTTTGTTTTTTGCCCTGCAATACCGCGACTAAATTTTTTATGTCTTTTTTGTATTTTACCAAATCCGGTTCCGGCCCGGGGCAGAGCCCCAGGTTGCAGTATTGGCACTGCCGCAGGCTGTGCCTTTTCGCCGCGTAGTATGGAAATACCCGTCGCAAGCTCCGCAATGTTCGTTTTACCGCCTTTCCATCAGTAAACGGGCCAAGATAACTAGTATTTAGTATTTGGTATTTAGTATTTGGGGTTTTTTCTCTTGAGGTTTGGTGAGCTAAAAAAACTCTGGGGAGTTTTTCTTTGGTTATGGCCACGAAAAAATAACTTTTATCGTCGCGCCACATTACGTTGTACTTTGGATTTTTTGCTTTTATAAGAACGGATTCCAGCAGCAACGCCTCAATTTCCGAGTCGGTTTCCATAAAGCCAATTTTGCCTACCTGGTCCATAAACAAATTATCGCGGTAGCTGGGCTGGGCAAAATGCGTTTTTACCCTATCGCGCAAATTCCCGGCCTTACCTATATAGAGCAGGCTGTTTTTATCCCAAAACGAATACACCCCCGGTGTTTTCGGAATTTCCGCAATGTTCTCTTTTTTCACATACTGAAATTTCATAAGCCCATTATAGCAAATCCATATTTTCAGCGACATATAAGTACCATAATAGTGTTGAACCTTAAAAATAAAGCCCGGGAGAGATTCTCCTCCCGGGTTTTTTCTCTAGCGCCTTTCGGTCTCTCTTTTTAGGTTTTGGCGAAGATCTAATGTAACGCCAACAAGAACACTCCACGTAACTATCAATATCGTAACTCCTGGAACCGCTCCTGGTGTTTCACGAATAGCGGGAATGGCTTTCAGAATGTTTAAGGACAGAACAGATAGGATAAAAATGGTTGCTGTATACAACCACATTCGCAAAAACATGCTACGCCTCGCTGTTGTAGTTTTTCTTAATGAAACATAAAATCTGGCAAATTGCAATATTGAGTATTATGTACCCCGGTACAAAGCGAACTTGTACGGGGTTGACTTTTGGTGTATAATTCTAGACTGATATGCCGAAAAAAGACCATTCTCAAGTTATCAAAATTCGAGGCGCCAGGGTGCACAACTTAAAAAATATTGATGTGGACATTCCAAAGAACAAGCTGGTGGTTATTACCGGCTTGTCTGGCTCGGGAAAAAGTTCGCTCGCGTTCGATACGTTGTACGCGGAAGGCCAGCGCCGATACGTGGAAAGTTTGTCGGCTTATGCTCGGCAATTTTTGGGCGTAATGGACAAGCCCGACGTGGATAGCATTGAGGGCATTAGCCCTGCCATTGCCATAGACCAGCGCAAAGGATCGCACAACCCGCGCTCCACGGTAGGAACCATTACCGAGATTTACGACTATCTTAGGCTTTTGTTCGCGCGCGTTGGCATTCCGCACTGCCCCAATTGCGGTAAAGAAGTAAAACGCCAAAGCGTAAGCCAAATTGCAGAACAAGTGCTCAAACTTCCGAAAGGAGCAGAAATTACCATTCTTGGCCCTTTGGTGCGAGGAAGAAAGGGAGAGCATCGGGGAACGTTGGAAGAAGTGCAGCGTGCGGGCTTCATTCGTGTTCGGGTAAACGGGGTAGTCCACCGCATAGAGGAAGCTTTGCAAAAAGAGCTCGACCGCAAGCGAAAGCATACCATCGAAGTAGTGGTAGACCGTTTGGTGGGCGAGGAACACATGGACAAGACTCGCCTGGTGGATTCTTTGGAAACCGCGCTAAAGCTTGGCAAAGGCATTGTCATGGTAAACGACATGATTTTTTCTGAACACTTTGCGTGCGAGGAGTGCGGTATAAGCTTGCCCGCTATTGAGCCTCGGCTGTTTTCGTTTAACTCGCCGTTTGGCGCGTGCCCTTCGTGCCAGGGGTTGGGCGAAAAGTTAGAGGTAGATCCCAGTTTGGTAATTCCGAATCCCAACCTTTCCATAGCAGAGGGGGCTATATTCCCGTGGGCAAAAGCTTCCCACAAAATTGGAAGGCAGGGGCTTTTTTGGTGGATGCTAGAAGAGCTGGCAAACGAATACGGGTTTTCTTTGCGCACGCCCACAAAAGAGTTGGCTAAAAAAGACCTCGACATGATTTTGTATGGTGCGGGTGAATTCGAGGGCGTGATTCCTTGGCTGGAACGCCGTTACCACGAAACCGATTCAGATTATGCCAGAGAGGAAATTGAGCAGTACATGATAGAAAAGCAGTGCGAAGTGTGCAAAGGCAAGAGGCTAAAGCCCGAAGTGCTTGCGGTAACCGTGGCAGAAAAATCAATCGACAGCGTAGTGCAGGCAAGCATTGAGCAAAATAAAGAATTTTTCCAAAGCCTGCATAAAAATCTCAAGGAGTCGGAGAAAAAAATCGCAGGCCCCATTGCAAAAGAAATTTTAAATCGCCTGCAATTTTTAATCGACGTTGGCTTGGAATATTTAACCCTTGCAAGAAAAGCAGGCACGCTTTCCGGGGGAGAAGAGCAGCGCATACGCTTAGCCACGCAAATTGGATCCAAGCTTTCCGGGGTGCTCTATATTTTAGACGAGCCTTCGATTGGGCTGCACTCGCGCGATCAGCACCGCTTAATCGAAACCTTAAAGCAGCTGCGCGACGTGGGCAATAGCGTTATTGTGGTGGAGCACGACCCGCAAACGATTCGGGAATCCGACTGGATTGTCGACATTGGTCCGGGAGCCGGTAAACACGGGGGCAAAGTAATGTTCGAAGGAACGCCCAAGGCAGTACTCAAATCGAATACGTTAACGGGCGAGTACCTTTCGGGAAAGAAAAAGGTGGCGTTGCGCAAAACGAACGGTGGGCCTGGCCGGTCAGGGCAGTCCCAACGCTTTTTGGTGGTAAAGGGCGCCAAAGAACACAATTTAAAAAATATCGACGTAAAAATTCCTTTGGGAAAATTTGTGTGCGTTACGGGCGTGTCGGGATCGGGCAAAAGTTCTTTGGTAAATGACATCTTGGCCAGAGCCCTGCTCAAAAAGTTTTACCGCGCAAAAGACGAACCCGGAGAACACAAAGAAATTACCGGCGTGCAATACTTAGACAAAGTGGTACTTGTGGATCAGTCGCCCATTGGCCGCACGCCCCGTTCCAATCCCGCTACGTATACGGGATCCTTTGCGCATATTCGGGATTTATTCGTAAAAACAAAAGAGGCCCGCGTTCGGGGGTACGAAGCAGGCAGGTTTTCCTTTAACGTAAAAGGCGGAAGGTGCGAGTCGTGCGAAGGCCAGGGGTTAAAAAAAATTGAAATGTACTTTTTGCCCGACGTCTATGTGGAATGCGAAGAGTGCGAAGGAAAGCGCTATAACAAAGAGGTGCTCGAGATTTTGTATAAAGATAAAAATATTGCCGACGCTTTAGCCTTTACGGTAGAGGAGGGGCTGGAGTTTTTCAAAAACATTCCGCCCATTGCTGCCAAACTCAAAACGTTAAACGACGTAGGCTTAAGCTATATTGAACTGGGCCAGCCAGCCCCTTCGCTTTCGGGCGGCGAGGCGCAGCGCGTAAAACTGGCAACCGAGCTTGCCAAAAAAGCCACGGGCAAAACCCTGTATATTTTAGACGAGCCTACCACCGGCCTGCATTTCGACGACATCCGCAAACTTTTGGCCGTGTTAACCGAATTGGTGGCAAAAGGGAACACCGTGGTAACCATTGAGCACAATATCGACTTTATTGCTTCTGCCGACTGGATAGTCGACCTTGGTCCCGAAGGTGGCGACAAAGGCGGCTTTATCGTGGCCGAAGGCCCGCCCAAAGAAATCGCAAAGAATCGAAAGTCCTACACCGGCCAGTATTTAAAAGAGCTGGTTTGAGGGGGTTCTTGACTTTTTGAAGGGGATTTTCTATAATACGGGTACGAAATTAGCAGTCTTCTTGGTCGAGTGCTAAACAATCAGCAATCAATAATTAACAATCAACAATGCAGATAAAACCCTTAGCTGATCACGTGGTGATCGAACCTCTCAAGCAAGAGGAAAAAACAGCGTCTGGCATTATCTTGCCAGAAACCGCAGAAAAAGAACGCCCCGAACAGGGTAAAGTTATTGCCGTGGGCCCTGGCAGAAAAACCGAAGACGGCAAAGTTGTGCCTTTGGATATCAAAGTGGGCGACGTGGTTTTGTTTACCAAATACGGCCCCAACGAAGTAAAAGTCGGAGATAAGGAATACCTGATAGCTAAAGAGGATGATATCCTCGGAATTTTAGAATAGTTCGATAAAACTCACTATGGCAAAGCAAATTCTCTACAGCGAGGACGCTCGCAAGAAATTAAAGGCAGGTGTCGATAAAGTGGCAAATGCCGTAAAAGTAACACTCGGCCCCAAAGGGCGCAACGTCGTGCTCGACGAAGGTTTTGGTTCTCCAACTATTACCAACGACGGCGTAACCATTGCCAAAAAAATTGAAGTAGAAGACAAAATAGAAAACATTGGAGCTGAAATTATCAAGGAGGTGGCGTCGAAAGCAAATGATGTTGCGGGCGACGGGACTACCACAGCCACGGTTCTTGCCCAGGCGGTAATCGGGGAAGGCATGAAAAACGTAACCGCTGGCGCCAATCCTTTGGCTTTGCGCCGGGGCTTGGAAAAGGCGACCGGAAACATCGTGGAATCTTTAAAACAAATGTC
>DASRUP010000060.1:0-2596 GCA_035655395.1 Minisyncoccota bacterium | reverse complement strand
CAAGCAATCCGCCGACAAACCTTCCGATTTTTGTTTCCGAGATCGACGCGGCGGAAGACCCTACGCCAGAGGAAATGGAACAGAGAAAAACTTTTCAAAGAAAAGCAGGCTTTGCAATTGCATTTGCCATGGTGTTGCTTGCGGCAAACTTTGGAATGTTTCAGGGAAGGCAGGAAGTGGCGCGCGTCGCAGAGTACGTTTCACCTGCGGTGATCCAGGCAACCGATAAAGTAGAATACGAACTCATCGGAGTTGGTTTTGAAACCGGCGAGCAAATTGAAGCAACCCTGAACAGTTTCGCCAGACAATTCTATGCGGGAGGCGTTGGCGAAATTGCCAGAGGGTATTTTGGTTGGCTCAAGAATTTATTGTTCCAAGACCGTTTTGTTGTGAACGATAAAAGCACGCCACCCCCGCCAGCCGCACCTGGCTCGCCCCAGAATGATACTGGTTTGGTGGTAGTGCCTTCTGGGCAAGATACTGCCCAGTTGCTTAGCCAGGTTAAGCAGTCCTTTTCCGACGAGGTAAAGGTTACGCCTTACGACGAGGAATCGGGCATTATTACCCCGGTGTTTCGCCATCGAACCGGCGAGGATTATTTGTATATTTTAGTGCCGCTTCAGGAATCAGAATGATTATAAAATTTATACCAGTTATAAAACTTATAAAAGTTATAACCATTATAACCGTTCTTCTTCTGGGGAATTTTTCGGCGGCGCAAGCTGCGGTGATGTCGTCAAGCACGTACCAGATTGAGATTGATTCTTTAAATATGGGAGGGTTGCGCGCAACGTCGTCGAGCTACGTGTTGGAACAGACCGGAGGAGAATCTGCCACCGGAATACTTTCTGGCAGCTCAAATAGCTTATACGCGGGATTTCAGCTTCCTGTTGCTGCTGCGCCAAGCCCGACCCCATCGCCCAGCCCTGCAGGAGGCCCGGCCTTTATCCCTTTTGTGATTATTGATGTTGTTGTTGAAAGTGTAACTACAGACACGGTTACCATTACATTCCGCACAAACAAAACCGCCACAACAGAAACCAACTTTGGGACTACAGATGCGTATGGCCAGGCTGTAGTAAACCCGGCCCCGCAAAGCAGCCATACCGTAACTCTCCCGAATCTCCAGCCAGGGACTTCGTATTACTTTGAGATTACTGCCAAGACCGCAGGGGGCGAGGAAACAACGACCACCGTGTATATAGTGAAAACATTGCCTCCGAGCGTACCTCCAGAAAAAGAGGCTCCTTTGAACGTGGAGAATTTTGTTGCAAGTCCGGGCGATCGCGAAATCGAGCTCACGTGGAAGAACCCATTAGACACTGATTTTGCCGGGGTAAAGATTATGCGTTCAGAAGAATTTTATCCTACCGGTTCTTCCGAAGGCTTTGTTATCTATGAAGGTTCGGCAGAATCGTTTCTCGATACCGGCCTCGAGAACGGAACGCGGTATTACTACACCGCATTTGCGTACGACACAGACTCGAATTTTTCCTCGGGCGCAATTGCTTCTGCCATACCTCAACCAGCTGGTGTCCCTCCCGTAATTCCGCCGCCCGGGCCGCCTTTGGTGCCCCCGGAACTTATCCCTGAAACCTTAAAAGATCTGTCGTTTTTGGATTTCGATTTCATCCAGCAGGGGAGCAAGCTTCCGGTTATAGGCGGGAGAGTTGAGGTTAAGCCAGACCAGCCTCTTACGGTTTCCATAGACTACGACAAACTTCCTGAAGTGTTGAAAACGATTCTGGTAACAATGAGGGATGAGGAAGGCAAGACATTTTCCTTTTTGCTGCGGGTAGACGAAGAAAAGCAGCGGTATTCAGCCACGTTAAAGCCCCCTGTTGCCGGTTTGTACTCGCTTACTTTTACGGTGGTGGATTATCAAAACCAGGGCTTGCAAAAAGTGGAGGGCGAGTTGAAAGTAAAGGAAGTGGCGGGAGCTGTCGTTGCTCCGCCAAGCGAGGGCTTTGGCAGGTTTTTGCCCGAATTGGCGGTATTTTTTCTGCTAGCGCTGCTTTTGCTTATGCTATGGTTTGGGGCGAAAAAGTATATCGGGTCGCGCTCAAGAACTGCCGCCAGGTATATCGGATGCATTGTTTTTGCCCTTTTTCTTCTTGGTTTTGTATTTGGAGGAACAGCCGAAGCTGCTTTTAACCCCGAATTGAATTACCAGGGAAAACTTACCGATACTTCAAATGATGCGGTAAGCGACGGCGACTATAATTTTAAATTCCAGTTGTGCACCGACTCTGCCTGCGTAGCTTCTGTATGGACGGAAACCCACGAAACTACGAATAAAATTACGGTAACCAGCGGAGTTTTTAGCGTGTTGCTTGGGGACGTTACGAGCATAGCTTCGGTAGATTTTAACCAGGAACTGTGGCTCGAAGTGCAGGTGGGGGGAACGGGCAGCAGCCCAAGTTATGAAACCTTAACTCCCCGCAAAAAGCTGGGCGCGGTTGCAGCAGCTTTCGAGGCAGACAAGCTCGATGGTTTGGATTCTGGATCTTTTGTGAGGTCGGATGCAGCAGACACCGTGTCTGGTTTGCTTACCATTACGGCAGATCCTACGGGTAGCGGCGTCGGGGCAGGTTCT
>DASRUP010000059.1:0-16129 GCA_035655395.1 Minisyncoccota bacterium | reverse complement strand
TCCAAGTCTACCGTACGCTTGGAATAATGCGACAGCTTTTCTTTGGGGTGCTCATATCTTCGCAAGTTTTCTTTTTTGATTCCTAAATCCAAATAAAACTTTTCCCAGGCGTCTATCCAAAAATCAAACCATTTGTCGTCTTGCCCCGGTTTTACGAAAAACTCAATTTCCATTTGCTCGAATTCGCGCGAGCGGAAAATAAAGTTCCCCGTGGTAATTTCGTTGCGAAAAGCCTTTCCGGTTTGCGCAATCCCAAACGGAATTTTCTGACGCATGCTTTCTTGCACCAATTTAAAATTGGTAAACATGCTTTGTGCGGTTTCCGGGCGCAAATACGCAGTATGGCCTTCATCTTCCAGGGGCCCCAAAAATGTCTTGAACATTAAGTTAAAGTTTCTGGCCTCTGAAAATTCTTTGCTGCCGCAGTTAGGGCACTTGCCGTCTTCGATATGGTCTTGGCGAAGCCTGGCATTGCACTTTTTACATTCGACGAGTGGATCGGTAAAGTTTTCCAAATGCCCGGAAGCCTTCCATACGTCCGGATGCATAATAATAGATCCTTGAATGGCCACCACATTCGGCATTTGCTGCACAAAGCGCCGCATCCAGGCTTTTTTGATGTTTTCTTTAAGGGCAGCCCCGAGAGGCCCAAAGTCCCACAACGCTTCCACGCCCCCATACAGTTCAGAAGACTGGAATACAAAACCCCGCCGCTTGGCCAGGGAAACGATTTTCTTCATGAGATCTTCCATATGGCTATGTAAGCATATTTAAGCCCAAAAGAAAAGCCCCGCGAGAACGGGCCTTTCTTTATCCTCTTACCTCGCCGTCGTCTTCGTCCACGGAGTCGTCGTCTGGCAATGTGGTATCTATAGCCCCATCTGAAGAAGAAACCACCTGATCGGTAAACACGTCTTCTCCGGTAACACGCACTTCCCGGATAAGATCTACCACATCTCCGCGGTGCACTGACGTGGGCGTAAAGGCAACCTGAAATGCTACCGACTGCGCCGGCACGGTTTCAAAATATCCTGATCCGGCTGGCACGTCGCCCACTTCCCACACCACTTCGCGAGACCCCGAATCAAAGGTAAGAATTGCGTCCTCCGGGAAAATTTCTCCTGTGAGTTCAACTCTAGCGGGAAGAATAGCCTTTACTCTCGCATTTCGTATATCGTTGTAGCGATTCTTTACCTGCCAAGTAATAGTATACGTTGTTTTCTCGCCCACTTTTGGAGGAATGGGGCCCGAGTTGCCAAACACCTCGTCCTGGTAAAATCCTTTTTGTTCAATGGTAAGACCCGTGTTCAACTTTACCGTGAACTCTTCGGTGGCTTCAGACAACAACACGCGGTCTTTCAGCACCAGCTCCGTTTCCTGTGGGCTTGCGGTGTCAATTTCGTCTTTTACGTTTATCCAAAACTCCACCTTGCCCTCCTCTCCCGTGCCCAAAAACCGGAGCTTGGGAACGTCTTTTGCTTCCCATACAATGGAATTGTCTCCGCTTTGAAACCTTCCGTTTTGCGCTTTTACGCTCTGCAAGTCAAAAGCGCGGCCTTCGAGCGTAACGATTAAAAAGAGGTTTTCCAAAATGCGGTCGCCCGGATTCCGAAAGAATACTTCGTAATGCAGCGTGTCTCCCAGAGAAGCTACGTAACTGGGCGAAGAATTTACCACCTGCGTAATAAAAATACGGGGCTTGGTAATTTCCATAGCCTTGGTTACCTCTTTCATTACGGTAAACCTTCCTTCTTTCCAGCTTCCGAATGTGGCTTTAAAGTTTTTTACCTGCTGCACGTCGCCTTGTATGGCTCCGGTAATGGTAATACGCCTGCCTTCTGCCTTGTTTAACAGGCCGATGTCCCACTCGTTTTCGCCAATGGGCGCGGGGTTCGCTCCCCGAAACTCGAATCCTGCAGGATACTCAAGTTGGATACGCAAGTCGGACAGAGGGTAATCAGAATTGGAAAAGTAGTTCAGCGTAACGGTAAACTGCTGCCCCGACTCAATGCGCGAAGGAATGTCCAGTTCAAAGTTAATGGGCACAAACGAAATCTCCGAGCTCGTCTTGGTTTCGTTTTGAAAAGAGGCGCTTAAGTTTTTAGGCGAATAGGTAAGAAACGCCTTTGCTTCTTTCAGTTCATTTTCCTTTCCGAAAATCCTTCCCACAAAGCGCTCCGATCCTTCCTGGCCGGAATTTACATCATCCAGCTGTTTGATAATCCGCAATTCTCCTCCCTGGGCAAGCACCGTACCCTCGGGGAACTCAAATACCAGCTCTACATTTTCGAGTTCGGTTTCGCCGTTGTTTTTCCACCGCACCACATAGGTAATCTCCTGGCCCATGGTAATTTCTTCGGGAGCTAAAATTTCGAGTTTCAGGCTTCCTGTAGAAAATGTGTTTTGCTGCCAAAACCAAAAACCAAGCGCGGCTAAGGCTACGGTGGCAAACAAAGAGGCAAAAACAAATTTTACACGCATTGTATATATTGTATCAACTTTCTTGCACCTTCGAAAGATGCTCCTGGCAAATCTTTTGCAAAAGGTCTTCTTGTATACCAGCTTTCGAGAGATCTTGCAAGGCCGCAAGGTCGCCCTGAAGAAAGGTTCGGATAACTGCTGCAACCTTTTCGTTCCTCTCGGCTATAGGGCCAAGCGAGGGTCTGTACCCCAGTGTTGCAAACAAGTTCCAGAGAAAGTAATAGGAAACCAAACGCACCTCTCGGGCCTTCATATCAAAACGATTCAGAAAGGCAACTGTTTCTGAAAGCAGGCTCCACAGCCTCTGGTCTTCCTCTTGCCCTTTTACCAAGTCGTCAACAATTTCGGCCAACCGGTGCATTACCCGAAGGCGGTTTACATCTCGCCGCAACAATATATGTTGGTCTATTGCCCAGGCATCGGTAACGGTTTTTTGCGTTTTGCCCTGCACAAACTCGATTTCTGCAAGGTAAAAAAGTTCCAAGCCGCCGCGCAGTTTCGAAGTAATTTTGCGTTCCGAAACCGCCCGGAGGCGCAGCTTGCCGAAATCTTTGGTAAAAACGGTAAACACGCGGTCTGCCTCGCCCCGGTCTTCTTTTTCTAGCACTATTCCCTGCGTGCGATAGTACCTCGCCATAACTTTTTATATCATACTTATTCTTGTAAAAGAAAAGTCCCCGCTTTGCGTAACCGCTACGGGGACTGATGTATCTATGTTTCTGCCGACACTCTACTCTTCGACTTCAACGAGCCAACGCCAGTTATAGGAACGGAGGCGTTGAACGTAGAAGAAACGAGGAGTCCAGTAATGGCGACCATGTCCCCTAGAACAAACCAACCCAGGAAAGGGTGTGCGTCCAGCCGGATCTATCCAAGAATGGTCGAGAAAACCGATGGGACCTTTTCCGTCACTTCTTGGGTAGGTTTTCTGAAAAACCTCTCTCCACCAACCATTTGCGGGGTTTCCGTGCGAAGTAAGTTTATCCTGAACCTCCGTAAAGTCCCTGCAGTATCCTACCTGGACCAGTTTGAAATGGTGGATTGAAGGCACAATGATTTGCTCGCCCCTGAACTTCCAGTCGTCGGGGTCGCACCCTGAATTTCTGACCATTTCCATTGGGTCGACTTTGTCCCTGAGGATGAGCTCGAATTCCTCGCCGTCGCCAGGAATCGGCGAGAAAACGGGCTCTACTAGTAATGGCCTACCGTCTCGAGACATAAAGCGGCCCTCGATTGCCGCATAAAGATGGTCTGCCAGCTGTAGTGGATAAAAGCGGTAACCTCCTTTCTTGCGAAGCTGCTCCTTTATCGTAAGCAACTGCCCGTCAAGATCGTAGTATAGATCGGTTGCGACTTCAGTACCCATAACGATTTCTCCTCTCATTGCTGGTTTAAATTTCGGGAATTTTTCTGCCATCGAGTGCTGGCAATACGATAACATGATACCGAGGAAAAGTCAAACTTTGGGGGGGTTATCTAAAGCTTAAACGGAATTCTTTGCCGGTTACTTCGGCGATGCGATAGAGGGTGTCGAGGGTTACATTTTGACGGCCGCTTTCAATGCGAGAGATAAACTCGCGTTTTACCGACATCTTTTTGGCAAGCTCTTCCTGGGAAAGGTGCATTTGTTTGCGCACTTTCCGAAGTTCCATGGCTGCTTTCAAGTATCGAGCCCTCTCTTCAATCGCTTCACGCTGCTTTTTAGAATAGCTACGCCAAACCTCCTCATAAGGAATGAGATCGCCTCTTTCAATGGCCTGCTGTATTTTTCTTGGGTATTTTTTACTCATATTGTTTCAGCCGTTGCTGTGCTAGCTTTAAGTTTTTTAATGGAATCTTCTGCGTTTTCTTTTGAAAGAAATGAAGAATTACAATAGACTCTTTCATTACATACGCATAAAACGCTCGGTACGCACCTTCATGTACAACTCGAATTTCAAATAGATTTCTTGCTACTTTTCTTGCTTCTGGATATTCAAGCTGTCCTTCCTGTTTTAGAGTTTTAATGCACGCGGCAAACTCTTCCTGAACTTCTTCTCTAAACTCGCGTAACTCCTTCAAAGCATTCTTGTCGTATAAAATCTCCTTTCTCATAGTGTAACTTATAGGTTACTTCCTGTCAATAGCTATTCACAGCTTTCGGATGCCGAGCCAGAGGGTTTGGTTATCGAGCAAGAATTCCTGCTCAACGTCGAATACCCGCTTGGGGCGGTCGCCTTCCAGCATTTCTTTGAGCCCCACCGTTTTCATAACCATTTGTTTGTTCTCTCGCAAAATTTCTTTGAGCTGTTCTTCTCCGGCATAGCGCAGACGCACGCGGTCTTGGGGCCTGTAGCCTGCCTGCTTTCGCATTTCCTGAATATGCCGCAGAAGTTCTCTAACCGTTCCCTCTCGCTGCAAGGCTGGTGTAATATTTGTGTCGAGTTCTACTTCTGTTTTCAGGTTTTTCACTGGCATCACTTCTTTGACGTTCACTTCATCTCTAATCAAGTCAGTCACGTCTTTTGAAAATTGAAAATTGGACATTGAAAATTTGAGCGCGGCGAGGGGTTGGCGTACTTTTATTCCTGCTTTTGCGCGCTCTGCCAAAGCTTTGGTTACCATATCTCTGGCCGCCTGCATTTCCTTTTCTAATTTCGCGTTTATCTTTTTTGCGTCTGCTTTTGGATAATCTTGCCAATGCACGCTTTGCTTTCTGGCATCCAGTTCATTATATATATGCTCTGCCAAAAACGGAACAAACGGCGCCAACAGTTTGCTTATTTCTAAAAGCACGAGGTAAAGAGTGCTGCTTGCATCTTGCAGTTCTTTTTTGCTTTTGGGGTTTTGGAAACGCTGCCGCGAACGCCTAATATACCAAAGCGAAAGATCGTCTATAACAAAACTTTCCAGCAGCCGGGCGGTTCCCGTAATGTCGTACTCGTCAAAGCGCTTTGCTGCTTCCCTGCTCGTACTATGCAGTCTCGAAATAATCCATTTGTCGAGAACGTTTGCCGAGGCAGCTTTGGTCGGCTTTGTCGCGTATGTTTGGTAAAACACCAACGAATTCCAAAGTGTGAGCATAAACTTTCGCATGGTTTGCTGCAAATCGCGTTCCACAAAGGCTTTGGAATCCCAAGGCTGGTTGAAGGTGTAAAAATACCACCTTAGGGTATCTACGCCGTATTTTTCAATCATCTCCCAGGGGTTCACGATATTGCCCTTGGATTTGGACATTTTCTCTCCTTTTTCGTCGAGAATATGCCCCATGGAAATTACATTTTTAAACGAACTCCCCAATCCCAAAAGAGTAGAGGTAGCAAGCAAGGTATAGAACCAGCCGCGCGTTTGATCGATTGCTTCTACAATATAATCTGAGGGATAAAACTTTGGCGGGGTTAATTTTTTGTTTTGCTCAAAGGGCCAATGATCTTGTGCGAATGGCATTGCTCCAGAATCAAACCAAACATCTACCACATCCTTTACGCGTTTCCTAGTACCTTTTGAACATTCTTTGCAGGCAAAATCGATTGCGTCGATGTACGGCCGGTGCAAATCAACGTCCATTTCGTCGTTATGGGGCAACCTGGAACCTGCTACTTTTCGCCACTCGCCCGTACTTGCTAACTTGGGAGCTTTGTTTTTTGCAAAGTGCTCTACTATTTCTTGCTTGCTCCACCCTGCCAGCAAACCTTCGAACAACGCCAAAGGCAAACTGTGGCCCACCACAAGAATGTTTTTACCCTGGTGCTTTTTTTCCATTTCGCAGATAAAGTCGAGTGTTCTTTTTTGCACGTCAGTCCAGCTTTCGCCCTCGGGCGGCGCCATATGAAACCTGCGCATATAATGCTCTGCCATAGTCTCGCCTTTCTGGCGGTAAAAGGCCCCTACTTTTTCAATGGATTTTCCGTTAAATATGCCGTTGGAGTTTTCGCGCAGCCTTTCGTCGTAGTGCACCTCCCGGCCTATTTCTTTTGCAACGATTTCTGCTGTTTCTCTGGTGCGCAACAAATCAGAAGAAAAAATCATGTCTATCTTTTTTGCCTTTAGCTGTTTGGCTGCCTTGCCGGCTTCTTTTATGCCGTCGGCAGTAAGGGGAAGAGGCTTTTTTTCCGGCCATGCAGAAGCAATCTGCAGTTTTTGCCTTGCAGAATCGCCGTGCCGCAAAAGGTAATACGTATTGCCCACTGAAGTTTGCTCTTGCAGATCCTGTATAGAACCAACTACGTCCTGATGGCCGCACGAATCGCAAACCCATACGGGCAAAGGGGTACCCCAATAGCGTTCGCGGGAGAATGCCCAGTCTTTTACTTCGCGCAGCCACTCGCCCATTCTTCCATTCTTCAAATGCGCAGGAATCCAGTTAATACTCTCGTTATTTGCCAAGAGGTCCTTTTTTACCTTCTGCATGTTTATAAACCAGCTGTCTTTGGCATAATACAGCAAATGCGTGCCGCACCGCCAGCAAAAAGGATACTCGTGCTCGTACAACTCTTCTCTGTATAAAAGGTTGCGCTCTTTGAGATCTTCGATAATCAAGGGTTCGGCGTCTTTTACAAAAAGCCCTTTCCATTGGGGCACCAGTTCGTTAAACCTGCCTTCTTCGTTTACCGTGTGCTTTTTGGGAAGGCTCAGCTTTTTGCCCAGCTGGTAGTCGTCTTCTCCGTACATTACGGCGGTATGCACAATGCCGGTTCCCTCGTCGGTGGAAACAAAGCTCGCCTGCGCCACATAGTGCTTTTTCTCTGGCTGGTTTTGCAACGAATCAAACAACGGCTCGTATTCTAGCCCCTCCAAATCTTTTCCCAAAACTTCTTTGATAACTTTGTACTCGCCCTCGAGCTTGTTCAAAAGACTTTTTGCAAGGATATACGTCTCGCCTTTTTGTTCTACGAAGGCGTAGGTAATTTTTTCTCCTACTGCCAAAGCAACGTTTCCCGGCAGCGTCCACGGCGTTGTGGTCCAGGCCAAAAAATAGGTACTTGGTTCTCCCTTAATTTTAAACTTTGCATACACGGAACGGTCTTTTACGGTTTTGTAGCCCTGCGCCAATTCATGAGAGGATTCGGGCGTTCCGCATCTTGGGCAGTAGGGCACCACTTTATAGTCTTTGTACAACAACCCTTTTTTTGCAAACTGCCGTATCACAAACCACAGGCTTTCGATATACGAGGTATTATAGGTAATGTACGGATTGTCCATGTCAATCCAAAAACCCGTACGCTCGCTAAGATTGCGCCAGTCTTGGATAAATTCCCACACCGAGTCCCGACACGCCTTGTTAAACTTTGCTATGCCGTATTTTTCTATTTCTTTTTTCGACTGCAACCCGAGCTTTTTTTCAATTTGCAATTCTACGGGCAACCCGTGCGTATCCCAGCCGGCCTTTCTTGCAACAAAAAATCCGCGCATTGTCCGGTAGCGCAGTACCACGTCTTTCATGGAACGAGACAGCAAGTGGTGAAATCCCGGAGGTGCATTTGCCGTTGGAGGGCCGTCGTAAAACACGAAACGAGGCGCTTTCTTTCGCCTCTCAAGAGATTTTTCAAACGCTTTTTGCTCTTTCCAGCGTTTGAGTATGTGTTCCTCCAGTTTCGGAAAGTCCGCCTCCATAATGTATTACCCTATCACTTTAAAGAGGAATTTTCAATTTCTTTACATCTTCTCCAAAGTTTGAATGCCTAAAAGATGCAGGCTGTTTTGCAAAAGCTGGGCGCAGGCTGCGCAAAGCTGCAAGCGGAATTCTTTTTGTTCTGGCGTATCTGCCTGCAGCACCGAGTGCGCGTTGTAAAACGCGTTATACTTTTGCGACAGATCAAAGGCAAAAGCGCACACTAAGTTTGGCGCATACTTTTCTGCGGCTTCCTGCACCACTTCGGGGAAGCGATACATCAAACGCAAAATATCCAACTCTTCTTTTGCTACATTGCTAATTTTTATTTGTTTATTGCTCGCTTTTTCTTTGCGCAAAATACTCTTACACCGAGCGTATGTGTACAACAAGTAAGGCCCGGAGTTGCCGTCCAAAGCAACAGAACGGGCCAAATCAAACAATACGTTTGCTTTGGTATCTGTTTTGAGCACCGAGTATTTCACCGCAGCCACGGTGCCTGTTTCTTTTACTTCTTCTTTCTCTTGCGGCGTGAACCCCTCGCTGGTTATAAGTTGCGCCAAAAGTTCTTTTACGTCGTCGAGCAGGCCGTCTACGGTAACTAAAACGCCCGTGCGAGAAGACATTTTCTTTCCTACTAATTGCACCATGCCCATAGACAAATGGTACTCTTTGCCTTTAAACTTTTCGTCTATAAGCTCTAACGCTTTAAACACCACCTGAAAATAGCCTGCTTGCTCGTTTGCCACTACATGAATGTTCAGGTCGAATGGAAAATCTTTGTGCTGCGTGGGAGCTAAACCCATTTCTTTGCCTTCGTATGTTGGGTTTCCATCTTGCGTAACAAACACGCGGGTATGCAACCCGTATTGCTCGCCCTTAAACACAATGGCTCCTTGGCTTTCCTCAAACACCTTGCCTATGTTTTTTAAAACTATACTCTTGCCAAGTCCTGCCACCTGGCTCTCAAAATACAGTTTGTTAAATTTCGTGTCGAAACGTTTATAAAAAGAATCGTAATAGTCTAAGCTCCATTTTCGCGTGCGTTCATATACTCCAGCCACTTCTTTATCTTGTTGATACAGTTTTTTGTTGAGCGCGTCTATTTCTTGCTTGGAATTCTCGTATTCTTGATTTCCTTTTACATATCCCTGCCCCAGCAAGTGCGCTTTTTCTGAAAGACTTAATTTTTCTGCATCTTCCCAGCTCGTATCCCGTTCTGCCAAAAGCTTTTCTGTACCCCAAATCGCTTTTGCCACATGGGGGCCAACGTCGCCCTGATAATTTGCGCGAAACACCTTGGCTCCCGCAGCCTCGAATATGCGACAAAGCGCCTCCCCTGTAACCAATGTACGCATATGCCCAATGTGCATTTCTTTGTGCGTATTGGGATGCGCATACTCCACCATTATGTTTTTGCCCTTCAGAACACTCCCTTTCCCGAACTTTTCCTCTTCTTTGAGCACTGCTTGAAGCGTCGCTTCAAACACTTTCGCTGACAGGTAAAAGTTTACAAAACCGCCAACCACCTCGACTTTATCAAGGAATTTTGAATTTTGAATGTCGAATTTTGAAGCAATTTCTTTCGCTACCTCTTGCGGGTTCTTTCCTAATTGCTTTGCCAACGCAAAAGCCACGCTTGTAGCGTAGTCCCCGTGGTCTGGATTCTCCGGGTGCTCCAACGGAATTTCACCCACTTTGCCAAACCCCCGCACCGCTTCCCGTATAAGCTTTTCAATTTCCTGTTTTATGGTCATTCTATTGTAACATTAGCGTATTTTCCTCTAGAATAAAAGCTATAAGCAAGCCTATTCCATCGCGCGTTCTAACGCACATTGAGTAATAATCTCCGTGCTATCGAAAACCTTTACATCTACATCACTCTGCTGGATCGCTAAGGGTATTTCTGTACACCCTAAAATAATAGCTTGTGCGCCCTGCCCGCAGAGATCGTCCATAACTTCCTTTAGTATTTCTTTTTCCTCGACTCCTTGAATGCCAGACATAACAGAAAATATTACCTTATTGAGTAACTCTTGCTGTCGCTTGTCCACTGACAACACCTTGACGCCTCGCCTGGCCAAATCTTTCTGATAAATACCTAGGGCGTTAGTGCTCTCGGAACTAAGCAACCCTATGGTCTTATAACCCTCTTCTTGCGCAACCCTCGATGTTTCTTCAATAATACTTACAATAGGAATTTTTACAGCGTTTTGCATATCCTCATAAAAGTAATGTACGGTATTGCATGCGATAACGATAAAATCGCTCCCCGCCTCCTCTAGCTTCTTAACGCCGGACAGTAATTGGTTTCTCACTAAAGCTTGGTCGACAAAACCGGTCTGGTCGAAACCAAACAAGGGAAGACTATATATAAATATTGGAGGAAAATCAGTATCCTGCTCTGCATGATACATTTCCTGCGAAGCTTTAACCATCTTTAGATAAAGATTTGCGCTCGCAAGCGGCCCCATCCCCCCAAGGATCCCAATAGTTTTTTTGGCTCTTGTGCCTTTGTTGTAACTCATGTTTTCTCTTCTCATGCGAATTTGTCCTAAAAAAACAAGCGTCCTCGTTGGAGGCCGCTTGTGAAAGTTCAGACGAAAAAAATTTATGACTTTAATCTTCGCGCATCAACAAACAACCTCAAATTCTTTGAGTTTCTTCGAGTTCTTCTTGCACGGATTGTTTGTTGCATATCTCACTAGATACTATAGCCGGACAAAGTTGTCAAGCGGCAAACAGAGTGCTTAAATGAAGCAATGGCGGTATACGCGGAAAACAGAAAAGCGCATTTTGACTATGAAATCCTGGAAACGTTTCAGGCGGGTTTGGCTTTGCAGGGCCAAGAGGTAAAATCCATCCAGAATGGCAGGATACAGCTTGCCGGGTCCTACGTGGTGTTCCGGGGCGAGGAGCTTTTTTTAATAGGGGCGCACATACCCCCCTACCAGCCTGCCAACGCTCCTGCAGACTACAGCGCAGAGCGCTCGCGAAAGCTCTTATTGCGCAAAGAAGAGCTCCGGTACCTCCTGGGCAAAGGCAAGGAGAAAGGCTTGACTTTGGTGCCCCTTTCAGTGTATAATACGAAACGCAAGATCAAACTTGAGTTTGGGCTGGCCCGAGGCAAAAAGAAAGCAGACAAACGGGAAGATATCAAGAAACGGGAGACCAAACGCGAGATTGAACGCGCTTTAAAACACGGGGATGTGTGACTCGACAGCAAAATCGAGGTTTGTATGCGAGTAGAGAAGGCACTCTTTAAAACCAAGGCATACAACTGCCAACCTGTTTAGACCGGCACAGCCGGCTCTTGCCTACGCCTAATAAGCTGTAGGCCATCTGCTCTTCGATTCCCGGTAAAAGAAGCAGGTGTCATTCATCGGGATAAGCAGCTTTTTTGAAGGTCCGAAAGCTACTGAACTATGAGGACCGTCAAAAGAGAGAACGGTTTTGTCCAGTTCTCGCGCTCTCTCTCTTTACCAACTGGACTACACTCGAAGATTACATTCCTTTCCTTTGCTGGATGCGGGGTCATGCCCGCCATCTCCACAGTGACGCTCGCGACTATTCAACAACACACTTTGCAGAAGCGAATTTACACAAACAACCAAATACGGGCAAACCAGGTACGCCTTATTGACGAAACGGGAAAACAGCTTGGTGTCGTGCCGTTGCAAGAAGGCTTACAGCTTGCGCGAGAACGAAATCTCGACTTAATTCAGGTAACCGAAAAGGTGGAACCCCCTGTATGCAAGATTGGAGAATACGGAAAATACCTGTATCAGTTAGAGAAAAAAGCCAGGGAAATAAAAAAGCCGGAAGGTGGCGAACTCAAAGAAGTCAGGCTCACCTTTACGATTTCAGAACACGACCTTGAAACAAGAGTAAAGCAGGCAGAAAAGTTTCTCCAAAAAGGGCACCGCATACGCCTCACCATGCGCCTCAAGGGCCGCCAAAACGCCCTCGAAGGGTACGCAAGAGAAAAGGTGCAAAAGTTCTTGTCTGCGTTAGAGCAAAAAACTCCTGTCAAAATGGAGAGGGAGTTAAAAAAAGAGCCTCGAGGGCTTTCGGCTATTATCGCAAAGAAGTAACATGGCAAAGCAAAAAACCAGAAAATCAATTACCAAGCGTTTTAAAATCACCAAGTCGGGGAAAATCCTTCGCCGGCTTGTTGGGCAAGACCACTATTTAGCCAAGCAATCTTCCAAGAAGCGAAGAAACATGCGAAAGTGGGTGGAGCTTTCGACGCCTGAAACCAAGGCAATCAAAAGGCTGTTAAATAGCAAATAACCATGTCTAGAGTAAAACGCGGAACCACTGCATCCAAACGGAGAAAAAACGTCTTGCAAAAGACCAAGGGTTTTCGTTGGGGCAGAAAGACAAAATACAGGCTTGCAAAAGACGCTTTGCGCCACGCGTGGGAATACTCGTTCCGCGACCGGAAAGCAAAAAAGGCAGTGTTCCGCCAGAGCTGGCAACAGAGTATTCAGGCTGCCGCCAAAGCCCACGATATTTCCTACAGCAGGCTTATCGCCGGCTTAAAAACGCAGAACATTCAGCTGGACCGGAAAGTACTGGCAGAACTCGCCAAAACAAATCCCGAAGCCTTTGGCAAAATTGTAGCAAAAGTTAAATAGCGCCCTCCCTCAAGAGGAGCGTTTTCTTTTTGGAAGAACCGAAGCGGTAGCCTCCGATCTTCCCGTCCGAGCGCACTACGCGGTGGCAGGGAATAGTTTTGAGATCGGGGTTTTTGTTGAGCGCGTTTCCCACTGCCCTATAGGCTTTGGGGCAGCCAATCGCCTGCGCGATTTGTTTGTAGGTGCGCACCTCACCCCTGGGGATTCTTTTGACCGCCTCATACACCCTTTTTTGGAATGGCGTCACGCCCTCCCAAAAACCGGTGCGCTTTTTGTACAACCTCTTTTGCATTCTTGTATGTAAGCTGGGCCAGTGCTTCTTTGTAAGGAAGCCATTTGAACCCCTCGTGCTCTGTTGAAATTACAATCCTTTGTTCTTTGGTTTTTGCCAAATAAAACACTACTGTTTTTGAAATTTTCTGCCCCTTGGCCTCAAACCAATAGTGAATAGTGGTACGAAATCCTTCAAAAATTTCAATATCTTGTATTCCAGTTTCTTCCTGCACTTCCCTCCGCACCGTCTCTTCTTCAGACTCCCCTTTTTCCATATGCCCCTTGGGTAAATCCCAATACTCTCTTTTTGCTTTCACAGACGAAGGGTAATGCAAAAGCAAATACAGAGGTTCTCCTTTGTCGATACGAAATACAATAGCTCCGGCTGATTTTTCTTTTGCCATATTCTTATTTCAGCATGGAAAGCATCTTTTCTCGGGGCCAAGCGTTTATCACATCCTTTGCCTCTGCCCAGCCGCGTCTTGCCTGCGCCACACCATACTTTAAGTATGCTATGTGTTCTGTGGCGTGGGCGTCAGAATCAATCGCGAACTTTACCCCAGCTTCTTTTGCTTTTTTAATATCAACATCTTTTAAATCCAATCGTTCCGGAAACGCGTTAATTTCAAGCACCGTGCCTGTTTCTTTTGCTTTTTGCACGACTTTGTCCATATCCACATCGTACGCCTCTCTCTTATGGATCAACCTGCCCGTAGGGTGAAACAGTATATCTGCGTGAGGGTTTTGCATGGCGCGCGCGATGCGCTCGGTCATGTCTTTTTTGTTCATTTTAAAGTTTGAGTGCACCGAAATTCCCACCACGTCGAGTTTTGCTAGCGCTTCGTCTGCGATATCCAATGACCCGTCTTTTCGAATATTCACCTCGGCTCCTTTTAAAATTCTGACTCCCGAAACCTTTTTATTGACCTCATCAATCTCTTTCATCTGAAGCTCAAGCTTTTTTTCGTCTAATCCGCCGGTCATGGCAAGATCTCGGGTATGGTCGGTAATCGCAATGTACTCTAACCCCTGCTTTTTTGCCTCTTTTGCCATATTTTCTATGGAATGCTTGCCGTCGGTCCAGTCGGTCTGAATTTGCAAATCTCCCTTCAGACTTCCGTAAGGGATTACGTTCGGCAACCCGGGGAGTTTACCCTGAGCTTGTCGAAGGGCAGCTTCAATCTCTCCCTGATCTTCGCGAAGCTCTGGCTCAATATACGCCATTCCCAGGGCCTTGTACACCTCCTCTTCGGTTCTGCACGCAATGCGCTTCTTTCCCTTAAACAGCCCATATTCTGAAAGCTTATATCCCTTGCTTGCCGCATACGTTCGCAGCTTCACGTTGTGTTCTTTGGAACCGGTAAAATACTGCAGGCCGGCTCCGAACACTTCATCGGGGAGGATGCGCAAGTCCACATCGAAACCCTCTTTGGTTCGCACAGACACCTTGGTAGCGCCCTTTCCCCATATTTTCTCGTACGAAACCTTAGACAAAAAATACTCCACGGCCTTTTCGGGCTTGCTGCTCGTAGCCAAAATATCGATATCGCCGATGGTTTCTTTCATGCGCCGTATAGACCCCGCAGCTATTGCCTGGTTGATTGCCGGAGACTTTTGCAGCTCTGCAACAAGCAGCTCCATAGATGGGTAAATCTTTCCTAACAACCATCGCCCCGTGTCTTTTTTGACAAAGGCAATTCCCTGCAAAATATTTTGCTCGGTTTTCTCGCCAAAGTTCGGGAGGTCTCGTATTTTGCCAGCCTTTGCCGCCCTTTCCAAATCGCGCAGGGTTTTAATTTTCAAATGCTTATACAAATCGCGCACCATTTTGGGGCCAAGCCCCTCCACGCGCGTTAATTCCTCCATGTCTACAGGAATTTTCTTTCGCAGTTGTTCGTACTCTCTCACACTTCCTGTTTTTATATATTCCTCTATCTTTTCTGCAATGCCTTTGCCCACGCCAGGAATCTCCTCGAGCCCCTTTTTGCCGCCTTTCTTGTACACTTCCTTTACGCTTTCTGAAAGAACTTCGAGCGCTTCCGCCGCCCTTTCATATGCCTGGGGCTTAAAAGGCACCTCGTCGATTTGGAGGTACATAGCCATGCGAGAAAAGACTGCAGCTAACTCTTTATTCATGATCCATGCTTTAATAAAATTGTCTTTGCTATAGAAAACCCGAACTGCGCCAACAGCCACAAGCCCCCAAGCGCAAATACCACCTCTATGGAACGGATAACAAGCGCAAACGCGGCTCCGGCTCCTGCCCCAAACCCAAACGTATTAAAAGCAACCGCTTGCAAGGCGTCGTGCGAGCCCAAGGCGGCAGGTACCGGCACTAAAACTCCCAAGTAGTAAAACCCCAAAACAGCAACGCCGGGTAAAAAAGCAAAACCCTTGCCCAGGGCAAAAAGTATGGCAACAGCTCTCGCATATCCCGCCAGGCTTCGAAGCAAAGAAGCTCCCAAACCGCGCCAGAAAAAAGCGTTGCGCAAGCGGAAAAACCGAAACACTTCCTGCTCTACTTCGTACGCCCTGCTGCCATTCCTCCACAGGAGCGACAGCACGCTCTTTCTCTGAAAAATTCTCGCATACAATACAAACAAAAACACAAACCACAGGGAAACAAAAACCATAATACCGGCCATTTTGAGAGAAAGAAAGGCGGGTCTGCCCACCGCCAAAAACACCAAACCGCCGAGAATAATTACCGAAAGGTTCGAGGTAATCTCGAGAATGCGATCGATAACCACCGAGGCCATGCTCGGAGAAAAGGGAATCCGGTGCTGTTTTTGCAGCACCCCAGCGCGGAAAAGCTCGCTTGCAAAGGGGATTACCGGCACGAAAAACAACAACGAAAACCCGGCCAGATACGGACCCCAGAGTTTCGACAAGGAAACCGGACTGCCAAGACTTAAAAGCACTTGCTTCCACCTGAAAGCCCCGGCCAAAAGGAATATTGCCGTAAGCAAGGCGACAACAAGCGCCATGGACAAAGAAAAAGAACTCAACTCCTTTGCGATTTCCTCCCAGCCAAGCTTCGAGATAAGCAAAACAAAAAACAAAGCACCCACCCCAAGCGTTGCCAAAAAGAGTACCAAGCGTCGAGCCATAAGATGGTGTATTATAGCACAAATCCTCAAAACGA
>DASRUP010000058.1:0-6965 GCA_035655395.1 Minisyncoccota bacterium | reverse complement strand
AAATCAAAAACATTCTTGCCCGTGAGCTTGAAAAATATCCCGAGGTACAAGACACGCTCGATACAGAGCATGTAGCAAGCTTGAGTGGAAAACTCGGTTGGCGATAGTTGTACTGGACACTGTTTCTTTTATATAATAAGGCAATGCGAACACTATTTGTTTTCTCCATAATTGCGCTGGGAATCGTTGTTCCCCTCCTTTCCTCCGCCCAGGGCATTCAGCTGAACTTAGACTACCCCGTATTCGGCAACATTGATTTGAATACCAACCAGAACATCAACGCCATCATAGGATGGCTGTACTACGCCATAGTAGGAATTTCAGGCCTTGCTGCCTTTGTGATGCTCGTATGGGGAGGCGTGCAGTGGTTAGTGTCGGGAGCCATGCCAAGTCAGCTGGGAGAAGCCAAGGACAAACTGCGGGCTGCCATACTCGGCCTTCTTTTGGTGCTCGCCTCCTTCCTTATCATGCAAATCATCAATCCCGAACTCACCAACCTCAACCAGCCGGCCCTGCAACGATTCCAGGACAGTGTTGTTCCCACAGACGGCGTGCAGGGGGTTTCCCCCCAATGTTCAGACGGTAAAGACAATGATGGTAATGGAGATGTCGACCTGGCAGACCCTGACTGCGCTAACGATCCTAATGGCACAAGCGAAGGAATTGCGGGAGGTGGTAGTGTAGGAGGAGGTGCCGTCGGAGGCGGGACTCCTGGCGGAGGCACGCCGTCAACCGGAGCATGCTCCCCTCCCGTAGATCCTAATCTCAACATCGTAAACCCTCTAGACCCAACAACGGTAGGATTTATCTATGGCGTGGGTGATCCCGTGTTGCATAACGGGGTCTCAAAATGTCTTCAAGGATTCAACCGTAGCGGCCTCCTTGGAAGAGTGCAGATATTTTTCACTGATGGTTCGCGTGTCATTGCCTCTTCGAGCGACCCTGATGGACGCAACCTTGCTCCTACAATTACCAACCCCGCTGGTACCATAGACCTTTTAGGCAACCCCGTGGCTCCCTAGTCTAAAGTCTAACTTTTTAGGCTAATCACCACGTGGCGGTCTAAACCTTCACCGGCGCTTTCAGACACCACGTCGCCTCTCTGGTTGAGTGCGGTATGAATAATGCGCCGCTCGGCAGCTGCCATGGGCGGAAGCTCTTTTGGTTTTTTAAGCAATACAACCTCGTCTGCGGCATTTTGAGCAAGATCGCGCAAGTACTCTTCCTTGTTTTTCTTGTAGTCGTTAATGTCCAGTGAAAGGTAAAAAGGTTCCGCAATTTTTCTTCGCACAATGAGTTTTAGCAGGTGCTGGATTTCAAAAAGCGTCTGGCCCCTTTCTCCGATTAGAATTTTGGGGTCTGCCGCTTTTACCAAAACACTCACCGTTGCCTCCTCCTCGTCTTCTTTCTGCTCTATGGAAACGGTTTCTATGTCACCCAGTTCCTCGAAAAAACGGCGCGCCTCTTGTTCAATTGTTTGGAGTTGTTGTTTCTGAAGCATGGGCATGATCTTTTCTTGTGATAAACCAGTGTTGCCAAATGGAAAATAGCGTGGTTGTGGCAAGGTAGAGCCCGAAAGCGGAAGGAAGGTTTGCGGCAACCCAGACTAATAGAACAGGAAAAATATACGGCATTTGCCTTTGCATAAGCGAAGCTATGTCGGGCTTTGAGCCTTTCTTTCTTTTTGAGCTTGGGCTCGCTTGTTTTAACTGGACAAACTGGAGAACCCCCGCAACAAGTGCGAGCGCAAAGGATTGTTCATTGAGATTGAGCACCCCCAAAAAAGATACTTCTACCATGGGGGGGACAGAAACAAAAGAGTACAAAAGGTGAAGTTGATCTACGTGTATGCCCTTGGAAAAAATATGATAGAGCACAATAAAAATGGGAATTTGCATTAAAAAGGGGGCGAATGTTGCGAAAGGATTGACTTTCGAAGTCCGGTACATCTCGAGTATTGCCTTTGTCTGCTCCTCTTTTTTGTTTTTGAACTTTTCCTGAATTTCTTTGATTTTGGGCTGCAATTCTGCAAACCTTTTCTGCGCGCGCACCGCCTGCGCCCCCAAAGGGTAGGAAACTATCCGCACCGCCAGCGTCAAAAGAATAACGGCAACGCCAAAATCTTGCCCCGGGATATTCTGGGAAAAGAAAATCAACAGGTTAAAAATGGGCTGGTAAAGGAAAAGTTCGTAAATGGCAATAAAAAAATCCATACTGCTATTGGAATAAAGAGGCTTTTTCGAAAAGTTTATGCAGGCTTTTTTGCATTTCCTCTGCACCTTGCAGGTTAAAGCCCGGGAGAACAATCAACGCAACATTGAGCCCGGGCTTCACCTCTGGCAACTCTTCTCTGATAGCCGCCCGAAGCCTTCTCCGAATGAGATTCCGCTCCACCGCGCGTTTCGCCACCTTCTTGCTTACGACAATGCCAAAACGCGTAGCCTCTTGTCTGGAAGTCCCTGTTTTGAGAAGCAGCCCCGACACCCGGACCCCCGGGCGCTTTGTCGCAAGCCCCTTAAAGTCTTTCGTCCTTTTGAGCCGGTGGCGAGAAGGCAACATGGGCTATACCGCTAACTTTTTGCGCCCCTTTCTCCTTCTCCTTTGAAGCGTACGGCTGCCTCCCGTGGTTTTTGCCCTTTTGCGAAACCCATGGGTGCGTTTTCGCTTTTTCTTTTTGGGTTGGTATGTAATACTCATAGACCTATATGATACAGTATAGTTCTAAATTCCCCTGCGGTCAATCGGGCCGTATTCCCGGCGAAAAGAACGGGTATTTATACCCATATTATCCCCAGGTTATCAACAAGGCTCTTTCTCTTCCCTTTATTTTGCCTTACTCCTTCCTATGGTATAATGAAAATCATCAACATAAAGCTTGTTACAAGGTATGAGTAAAGAAGAGCTTTGGCAGGCAGTTCTTGCCCAACTCCAATTTCAAATTTCTCCGGCAAACTTCGCGACTTGGCTGAAGAACACCTTTATCCTTTCACAAAAGGATGGTCAGCTTATCATATCGGTGCCGAACAATTTTTCCAAGGAGTGGCTTGAGAATAAGTACAACAAAACCATTTTCCATATTATCCGCAGCCTCGACGCGGAGATCAAAGAAATTAAATACGCCGTTGGAACGCCTCCTCAACCCAGGCAATCTTCCCCTGCCCGCCCCTCTTTCATCCCCCTCGAAGAAAGCCAGCTCGAATTCCAGGAACTTAAGATAGACCGTTCCACAAACTTAAACCCCAAATACAACTTCGATACCTTTATCGTAGGCCCTTTTAACGAGTTAGCTCACGCCGCCTCTCTCGCCATCATAAAAACCCCTGGAACGATTTATAACCCCTTTTTCATTTATGGAGGAGTAGGGCTTGGAAAAACTCACCTGCTTTCTGCAATAGGAAACCAGATTTCTTCCGATTTCCCGGATAAGAAAGTGCGGTATATGTCTTCGGAGCGTTTTACCACGGGCGTGGTTTCTGCTATCCGCAACCATACCATGGACGCGTTCCGGTCTCTCTACCGGGAACTCGACGTTCTCATTATCGACGACATCCAGTTCCTTGCGGGAAAAGACAAGACGCAGGAAGAACTTTTCCATACGTTCAACACCCTTTACGAAAAGGGCAAGCAAGTTATTTTTTCTTCCGACCGCCCTCCCAAATCTATCCCTGCCCTAGAAGAACGGCTGCGCTCTCGTTTTGAAGGCGGCATGATCGCCGACATTTCCAGCCCCGACTTTGAGTCGCGCATGGCGATCTTAAAAACCAAAATTCAGGGCTACGACATGGAAATGCCAGACGACGTATGCGAATACGTGGTGGCTCACATCCAGCGCAACATCAGAGAACTGGAGGGCGCCTTGAACCGGTTGTTTGCATTCTATAAATTCAACCACAAGGCTCCCACGCTCCAGGAAGCCCGTTCTCTTTTGCGAACCGTAATACAAAATCCCAACAAAGTAGTAAGCCCCAAAAAGATTATTCAGATAGTCGCCGAGTTTTACGACTTGCGTGAAAAAGAGATTGTCGCTTTTTCACGCAAAAAAGAGGTGGTGCGGCCGCGGCAAATCGCCATGTACCTTCTCCGCGAAGAACTCAAAAGTTCTTACCCTTTAATTGGGCAAAAGTTTGGCGGGAAAGACCATACCACCGCCATTTACGCCTGCGAAAAAATCGGCCGGGAGCTCCAGGAATCAGAAGTTCTGATTGACGAATTAAACTTAATACGACAGCGAATATACAGTGGATAAATCTTGGGAAAACCGGTGGGTAACTTCAGTTCTTTTTTTATCCGTTTGCTTGTTCTCTTTTTTTCCCCAGTTCTTTGGCGACAAAAGCCTTTCTGGTAAAGCCAAAACAGCGTTTTCCACAAATTCACAGGTACAGTAACAACTAAAGATATATATTACTTATTATATATTGTGTATGAAAACGGTTGTGTTGAAAGAAAAATTGAAAGAAGGTTTAGAAGTTACCGAACGGGTTGCGGTAAAGTCGTCTTCCCTTCCCATACTGCAAAACGTACTTCTTGGAGTTGAGCAAAAAAGAGCGCGTTTGTCCGCAACCGATCTCCAGATGGGAGTGCTCTACGAGTTTCTGGCGACAACGGAAAAAGAGGGACAAGTGGTATTTCCCGCGCGTTTTTTGTACTCGGTGTTGGGGATATCCAAAGAAGACCGGGTAGAGCTGGAGGTAAAAAACAAAGAACTTCAGGTGGTCATAGGGCAACAAACCCTTTCCATAAAAACGCTCGACCCCGAAGATTTCCCCATTATCCCTTCAGTAAAGGGAGATGAAACTTCTTTCGAGGTTGAAACAAGCGTACTTTGCAAGGGGTTGGCGCAGGTAGTGGGTATGGTAGGGCAGTCGCAGGTGCGCCCGGAAATTTCAGGAGTGTTTTTTGTATTTTCAAAAAAGGAGCTGCGCGTGGTTGCAACCGATAGCTTCCGCTTAGCAGAGAAAACGTTTCAGCTGGAAAAAGAGGGCGTTCCGGAACAAAGTTTTATTCTCCCCGCAAAAACTGCGCGCGAACTTATTGCCACCTTTGCGGAAAGGCCGGGGAAAACGCAAATATATCTTTCTCCAACCCAGGCAATTTTTGACTACATGGCCAAAGACGATCCCTCGCAGGTTCGCTTGCAAATTGTGTCTCGGCTTATAGAAGGGGAGTATCCCCGCTACGAAGACGTAATTCCTTCTTCTCACAAAACGCGCCTGCTCGTAGAGAAAGAGGCGTTTATTGCTTACGTGAAGGCCGCCGGAGTATTTGCCGGAAAAACCAGTGAAGTTCGTTTGTCGGTGGAACCCGCCCAAAAAAGCGTGGAGTTTTTTTCGCACGCGCCAGATGTGGGAGAACAGCGCTCGCAGCTCTCTTGCGAAGTCCAGGGTGCGGGGGTGGAAGTTGCGTTTAACTGGCGGTTTCTTTTAGACGGGCTCTTGCAGTTAAAGGGAAACGAGGTAGAGTTTCTTCTCAACGGAGAAGACGGACCCGCGTTGTTACGCCAGGGAGAGCAGCAAGGGTATCGTTACGTAATCATGCCAATTAAAGCGTAGCAGTGGAAAGGAGCTGGGCGTGGGGAATAGCCTGTCGCATGAACTGATTCCAAATGGGGGCGGCTAACGTTACCGCAGCGTCTCTGATGCTCGGAGTGCCGTTGTTGTTTCCGGCCCATACGCCAGCAACGATATAATCGGTGTAGCCAATCGCCCAGGCGTCTTTATACTCCTGCGTTGTACCCGTTTTTGCAGCTACTTGATATCCGGGGATATAAAGCGAAGAATTGGGCCCAAAGACAGGGCTTCGCGCCTCGTTGTCTGAAAGAATACTCGTTACTTGTTGAGTAATGCCTGGAGAAACGACTCGAATGGAGGTGTTTTGATTGGTTTCAAGAACGTTTCCCTGCGCATCTTCAATTTTAAGAATGCTTATGGGTGGAGTTTTCTTTCCGTCGGCGGCAAAAACGCCGTAAGCCGAAACCATGTCGAGCAAGCGCACTTCCCCGCCTCCAAGCACGAGAGCCGGACCGTAGAAAGAAGGGTCTTTTAGTGTGGTAATGCCGAGTTTTTTTGCAAACTCAATGCTGTCTGGGATGCCGGCAAAATTGAGCAAAACTTTTACGGCAGGAATGTTTAACGATTGGGCGAGTGCTTCCCGCAGCGTAACCTCACCATGCCATTTTCCGTCGTAGTTTTGGGGAATGTATTCTTTGCCGCCCCATACGCCGAAGTTTGTTTGCTCGTCCATAACCGTGGTTTCAGGGCTCGCTCCTTTCTGGAAGGCAACGGCATACACAAAAGGCTTGAACGCAGACCCAGGCTGCCTTCCCTGCCCCCAGGTAGCTATGTTAACCTTCGGGTCGAAAAGGCATCCTTTCTCTTGTGTGCACCCCTCGGAGTCCGCGTTCCAGTCTTTCGACCCCACCATAGCCAAAATCTCCCCTGTTTGAGGGTTGAGTGCCACCAAGGCTGCGTTATGAGCGCCCGATGATATGTTTCTGGCCGCACCGTTTTGCACCGCCTGTTCTGCGGCATTTTGCAGTTCCCAATCGAGTGATGTGGTTACTCGCAAGCCATTCTCTCTCACAAACTGTTCTCCGTATTTCTTCATGAGCTCGTCGATGACCGAAAGCACGAAGTGGGGCGCTCTGATAGTGGAATCGACGTCTTGGAATGCCACTTCTGCGGTTTTTGCTTCGTCTGCTTCCTGGGGGGTGAGAAAACCTTCCTCGGCCATGCGGTTTAATACGTGGTTTTTTCTGGTATCAAGCACGTCTTTGTTTTTCGAGTAGTACGAAGGAGCTTGAATAAGGGCTGCCAGCGTCGCAGATTCTGGCAACGTGAGATCCGCGGGTTTTTTGGCGAAGTACAGTTCGGCGGCGGCCCCTATGCCGTAGGCGTTGGAACCAAACGGAATCTGATTAAGGTAAAAGCCAAGGATTTCGTTTTTGGAGTACTGGCGTTCGAGTTCTA
>DASRUP010000057.1:0-3766 GCA_035655395.1 Minisyncoccota bacterium | reverse complement strand
CACCGTGCGCGCGTTTTGCCATCCGTTAGTTCATGTTATAGGCCGGGCTGCCACCCAGAAATACCCCGATGTATCACAAGCGTATACAAAAGGGGACCACTTCTGCTGGTCTGGATACTATCACGGCGTAATGGAAGGCATATTGTACGAAACCGCGCCCGAAGATTTGCCAGGAGTGATAAACTCTATTTGCCAGAACATTCCGGGGAGAGAGAGCTATTCTTTTGACTACTACAACTGCGTGCATGGCTTGGGCCATGGCGTCATGTATATTACGCAAAGCGAGTTGTTTGAGGCATTGGCGCTGTGCGACAATCTGCAGGGCGGATGGGAAAAAGAATCATGTTACGGGGGCGTGTTCATGGAAAACGTCATAACCGATTTTGAAAATCATTTTACCAAATACTTAAAACCCGAAGAACCTTTGTACCCGTGTACTGCTGTACCAGAAAAGAACAAACACGCGTGCTACTTAATGCAAACTTCGTATGTGCTTAAGGTAAATGGATACAACTTTGCCGATGCTTTTGTGCAGTGTTCCACCATCGAGGAGCAGCATAAAGATACCTGCTACCAAAGCGTGGGGCGAGACGCTTCGGGTTCCACGGTAAGCGACGTTGCGCGCACGAAAGCATACTGCTTGCTGGGTACAGATGAAAGGCAGCAGACAAACTGTGTAATCGGCGCCGTAAAAGATTTTATTTCGTATTTCCATTCGGATGTTCAAGCAAAACAGTTATGCAACGCGTTTAGCGATTACACGCAACAAGTGTGTTTGAACACCGCGGCAAGCTATTATCAAAGTTTCCAAAAGGATATCTAGTACGCATACACAAAATAAAAACAGGAGTTGCACAGGCAAACTCCTGTTTTGTTTTATTACACGGGCGCCATGAGGCTCCGTTGATCCGGAGGCGGGTCTTCAGTTAGGTCTTCGAAGGTTGCAAGAGGCGGCATCGGGGGAATAGCCCGTACAACAGGGCCTACAAATCGGTACCCCACCCTGGGCACAGTGTCTATCCAGCGCGGTTCTTCGACGTCGTCTCCCAACTTCCTTCTTAATTTCTGGATATACTTTTTTACCAGCCCCGAGCTATCCACTTCGTCTCCCCAGATGGAGTCTCCGAAAAATTGGTGAGAGAGCACATTTCCTCGGTTTCTCATGAGGAGGTACAGAACTCGAAACTCTGTAGGAGTGAGCTGCATACGTTTCGTGTTCAGGGAAATTTCACAAGCTCCGGGATTGAGCATCAGTTCTCCGCTTGTGAGAGCGGCCATCTCTTCTACTGGTTGTAGGAACATACCTGCCCTTGTCCGGAGCACATTCCATATCCTGATCTCTAAAACCTTCAAATCGCGAGGAGGAAAGGAGACAAACTCATCTGCTCCTTCCGCCAAAGCATCGATCTCTTCTGCTGCGCTTCCGTGGTAACCGAGAACAAGTATAGGGGTCGACGAAAAGCTTTTTAGCTCCCCAATCGCCCTGGCAAGGCTTGCATCCGTAAAGTCGGGCCTCATAACGACAAAGTGCGGAGGATTTTGGCCCGCTTTCTGAAGTCCTTCTTCAGCCGTTAGGGCACTATCAACTATAACTTTCACCCACGGGTTCTGCATGCATGCGGAGATGGTTTTAGCCATCTCTGGCCCGCCACCAATGCATAATATTTTTAGATTTGCCTGTCGCGGCTCAAGAACTATGGTTGCCATTTTCTTTCCTTCCTTGTGCCAGAATGTGGTATGTGCTGGCTAACTCTTCTGTAACCATATAGGGGAAGAGAATATTCGTCAAGTTGGCCTTTTCCCTTGCGAGGCGCATTGTAGTACAATTAAGTATATGAAAAACAGGGTAACATATCGTACGCCTTCGAGTTTTCAATACAAACAAAAAGCAAACGAGGCCAAAAAAACCCAGGCCAAGCGCCCCACTAGAGCTCAAAACCTCGCCAAGCGCAACACGTACAAGGGCGGCAAGGACTAATTTGCCAACCCGCTAAAATTTGCTATCCTACCTATAGCACATGCGCTTTTTGCGTATGTTTTCATTTTTACTTCTGGAGAGGAAAGATCATGGATAGTATAGATGTTTTGGTAGTAGGGGAAGATGCTCGTACGAACATGCTGTGCCTGAAACTCGCGGAGAGCCCCTTGCTGCGAAAGCTTTATTGTTTTCGTGGAAATGCAGGCACAGCGCAGGTCGCCGAGAATATAGTATTGAGAACAGACAGGAAAGACACCTTCGAAGATCAGGTAGTGAAGCTGGCGGCAGCGCTTGGCGTGGGGCTTGTGGTTGTAGGGCCGGAAGATCCGCTTATAAACGGAGTTGCCGATAAGTTGTTGACAGTCGGAATTCCTACATTTGGCCCTCGGGCAAAAGCAGCCTTTAAGACGGAAGGCAGCAAAGTGGAGTCCGATCGCCTAGCACGGAGAAGGGGAGTGCCGAGGCCCAAAGCTTGGGTTGCTCGCAGTATGGCAGACGTAGAGCGGTGCCTCGCGGAAAACGGAAACCAGCCAGTAGTGGTAAAGCCAGACAAACCCACTGGCGGCAAAGGAGTTACGGTTCCCAAAACCGTGGAAGAAGTATGGGCTGCGGCTTTTGCCTGCCTCGAAGAGGGAGCGTTTAACAACGCTGGAAGAGTTGTTCTTCTCGAGGAGCTTCTTGAAGGGCCCGAAGTGAGTGTATTTGTGTTTACCGACGGCAGGCGTGTTTCTAGGCCTTTCTCGGCGCGCGACCGGAAACTCCGTTTCGCAGAACGCGAAAAACGCGAGCACAATCCGAACACGGGCGGCATGAGAGCAATTGCTCCAGCTCCATTTTGGAACCTTGGCCTTGAAGAAGAAATTATGGAAACAATCATGAGGCCGATGGTTGCCGAACTCCTTTGGCAGGACGCGATGTACCGAGGCGTGTTGTATGCTGGGATAATACTTACTCCGGAAGGCCCAAAGGTTCTGGAGTTTAATTGCCGGTTTGGCGATCCAGAAGCCCAGGCGATTCTACCGCTGCTAAAATCCGACCTTCTAGAAGTAATGCTAGCTTGTGCACAGGGAAACTTGCACAAGATGCAGGTGGAATGGGACTATGAAAGATGGTGTATTGCCATCAATTTGGTAGATGAAGCCTATCCTGGCCAGCCGCAAAATGGTGGTCGCATCACGGGTTTAGAAGCAGAACAAGAAGGTACTTTCGTGCTGCACTATGGCACAACGCTTCTTGAGTGTTCGGATGGTCGGAAAAGTTATCGTTTGAACGGAAGCGGACGAAGGATTAGCGTTGGCGGAATAGGGGGCACGCGGGAAGAGGCTATTCTTCGTGCCACATATAGGGTTGCCGGAGAAACGCCCATTGAGTTTCCGGGCCTTGTTTGGCGCCAGGATGTCGAAATAGAAGAGGAGGGCCTTCCCGGAGAACTTCTGGAAAGGTACTCTTACGTAGCGTAATCACGGAGGTCTTTGACCTCCTGCTTTTTTGGTGTATACTATGGCTGGTTTATGGACATTACTCGATTATCCGCAACTCGATTTCTTGTTCGATACGTAAAGACCTATAAAATAAAATCCGCCTTAATTGGGGGAGCTTTGCTGGTTTTGGCAGGTATGGGGGTGCAAACATTGTTGCAACAGGCAGGCGGCGAGCCCACCCTCGAGCGCACGCCACGGGTAAGCCTTTTGAATGTAGACGAATACCGATTGGAAAACGCGGTTGTAGAGTCGGTAGGCGAGGTGGAGTCGCTTTCGCAGGTGGAGCTCAAAAGCCAGGTGTCAGAAC
>DASRUP010000056.1:0-8689 GCA_035655395.1 Minisyncoccota bacterium | reverse complement strand
AGCATTAAAGAAGCATGCAAATCTCCCAGAAAACGGAACCGCACGCGCAGAGCCTCACGCCCGGGCTCAATGTGAATATCGGAAGCTCCGCCTTCCACGGCATTACGCAGTATTACCGCAACCATTTTCGTAACCGGCGCATCTTCAATCACCTGCCCTGTTTCCGGAGCCGCGGCCTTCCCTTCCTCTCCCTTGCCAATTTCCTGTTCGAGTTCCTGTAAAGCCTTTGTCATCTCCGACTTTAAGCTGCGCAACTGCTTCATTAACTGTTCAAACGTGGAAAGCGTGATAAGCGAAACCGTGTAAGAGAAATTTCCCTGCCGCGCCAAAAACTGCAAAGCCTCCTGGGCTTTAGCGTCTTCAGGATATACCATTCCAACTTCAAGCCTGCCGCGGGAAGAAACCAGAGGCACCATTTTGTAGTATTTTGCCGAATCTTCGGGGATAAGCTCCAGTACTTTCAAAGGAATCTCCGACGTTTCCACTTGCGAAAGCGGCATACCCAAAGCCTCGCTTTTCACCTGGAAGAGAAGGTCTTCGTCTACTTTCCTTTTCTGCACCAACAGCTCCTCGGCTTTCCTGCCAGAGGATTGAAGCTCTTTTTCCACCAGCTGAACATCCTCTTTTTTGAGAATATGCTTTGCTAAAAGAAGTTCCAAAATATCCATAGAGCTTACGGGAGAAAAGGATCTTGCTTGCCCACCTCTTGTAAAGCAGGAACAGGAATGGGGGGTCTGGCTTCTCCCAGTTCCAGAAATGCAGGATGTGTAAAAACCTCAAAGTCAACGCGCACTTCCTGGGGAGGAGGGGGAGGCTCTTGAAACAAAGAAATAGGTGGGTCGCGGAAAAACGCAAACCAGGCGAATATCGCTCCTACTCCTACCAGCACTCCCAATACTCCGAAAAGAAAATGTTGATTTTGTTGTTCTGGGGAAAAGGTAAATGCCATAATTTATGGGTTATCCGTATTTGCGTAGGCCGCAATTTCAGCTTCGATAGCCAACGCGGATTGCGCGCCAGGCTGCGCCGCGGCGATAATGTGCAAAGTTCCGACATTGACTATTCTTGCAGATCGCTTTGCCGCATCCAAAAAGTTCTTCAATCCCGCGTAAGAACCGACCAGTTGAACCTCTACATGGACAATGTCAAGCGACTCTCCCGCAACTTCAGTGCCTTGTGTCGTGATGGTCTCTACAACAAGCCCCGAAGAAGCGGCAAGCTGTTGAATCAAATCGTACACGGCGGGCAGTTGCATATCTTCCGGAATGGAGTACTCGAGTTTTTCAAACTCTTCCTGGCGCTCGGCAATCTGCCGCTGGAGCGCCACCAGTTGCGTAAGAACACGCTGGCCGCGCTCTAAACGTTCCTGCTGGATATTCACCTGCGTGTTTATGCCAGAGAAATCTTCGTACGCGGGCCACAGGAAAAATACTCCGCCGAGCACTGCGACAACGAGAATAAAAATGGGCAGAAATTGTTCGATAACCTTTCTCATAGAAATGATATATTCCCGAAAAAATCGGCGGCGGGAACAAACTCTACCTGAAACTCAACCCTTCCGCTCGACAAAAGCTCAATCTCTTTAAGCTCAACGCTTTGCATGCCTTCTTGACCTTCCCATACCAAACGCTGCTGTTCCAGTACGAAAGCATTCACCGCCTCCCCCTGAAAGACGAAACTGTTCTCTCGCATATTTTCAAACTCCGTGAGAAACACATCGGGATGCAGCGTGTCTTCCAAAAATTCAAAAAGCCAAAGAACATCCTGGCGCTGGTCGAGCGCTAATCGCAGGTTTTCGATCTTTGCCCGGTATTCTTGAAGCTGTCTCGCAAGTTCCTCTTCCTGCGGCCTGGTATCCTGCACGAAGGTTCTTTGAAGGGAGTTCAATTCGTCTTTTTTCGCAGAGGCAAGCTGTTCCAAAACCAAAACTCCCGCAGCCACTCCTACGAACACCACTGTTGAAATAATAAGGAAAAAAGGCCTTCCGAAAACTGGTTTTTCCTCGCGTCGAGGGATGAGTTCAATCGCCATAATATTATTCAAAACCTCGCAGAGCCATTCCTACGGCAACCGCGTACGATGGCCCCATCTTTTTAATTTCTTCTTCGAGCAGGGGAGGATACAACAAATGCCGGAAAGGATCGATAATCTCCGTTCTTATGCGAAATTCCTTTTCGATATACTCTTTTAACCCCGGAAGTCTTGCCGAACCTCCCGAAAGCACGATTTTATGCACTTCGCCCACTTTTTGCCTCTCAAAAATGTCCAGAGCTTTGCGCATTTCTCCAAGAATCACATCGACTACGGGCAGAAGAATTCTCACGTTTCCCGCCACAATATCCATTCCTTCGGTTACCTTGCGGTCCTGCGCTTCTTTGTAGTCTATCGAGAGTCCTCTCGCAATGCGCTCGGTAAAACTATTCCCGCCCGTATCAATGGTATGGGAAACGCGCAAATACCCCTTGTGCACAACGCTTACCGTCGTCGTGTGAGAACCGACATCCAGCAGCATCACAGGGAACTTCTCCTCTTTCAGGTAGGAACGAATGTTCCCAAATACTTCAGCCTCCAGCGCTATGAGTTTCAGTTTCGCAAACCTTGCTATCTCTTCATAATAGTTTACCACCTCTCGGGGAACCGCCACCAGCAAAATTCGATGAGGCTCTTGTTTTGTCGTGCGCTCGAATATCTGCCAGTCCAAAACCACTTCAGAAAGCGGAAGAGGCACATGCCTTCGCGCTTCAAAGCGAATCGCGTCGCCCAACTCCTGTTCTTTCATCGGGGGGAGTTCGAGTATCGTGAAAAAGCTTGAAAAATCTGATATGGAAAAAACTGCTTTCTTTTCTTTCATCCCCAATTCCTCCATAATACCACGAATTGCTTTTGCAATATCGGCAGTCGAAAGCAAAAGGCTGTTTTTTTCAAAAGTGCGAAAGGGCTCTTCGTACATGGTACGAATCCGTATTTCCCCGTAGTTCTTAACGCTTCGCCGATCCGCCCATCCTCCAATCTCCACAATGCGCAAAGCCGAACTCCCCACGTCAATGCCGAGAAAGTCCTTGGGGATAATATCAATGGAAAACCAACTCATAATAGTATATCACAAAGAAATGGGACTGCTGAATCTTTTTTTCCCCAAACAGTGCATTTCCTGCCACCGAGAAGGGAACTCTCTATGCGAAGACTGCATTGCTTTGGTTTCTCTGAACCAGACAGTTTCTCCTTTACCGGCAAACTCCGCGCTGTCTGGTTTGTTTTGCGCAACTTCTTTCAAAGACCCCAACGTGAAGTACTTTATTCATTCCCTCAAGTACCCGCCTTTCCTGCGCGACCTTGCAAAACCGCTCGCTTTTCTTATTGTATCGCATTTTGCAATACTCAACAACACATTATTCACACCAGACATGATAATCCCCGTTCCCCTGCATACAAGGAGGCTTCACTGGCGCGGATTTAACCATGCAGAAGAAATCGCAAAGCACCTTTCTTTCGCCTGGGAAGTTCCATTGGAATCAAAAGCGCTCCAAAGAATAAAATACACCGCCCCTCAAGTGGAGCTCGGCAAAGAAAAACGCCACGCAAACGTAAAGGGAATGTTTGCCACGCCCCAGCCATCGTTCGTGCAAGGCAAAACCATTTTCCTCATAGACGACGTGTACACCACCGGAGCCACTATGCAAGAATGCGCGAGCGTTCTTAAAAAAGCCGGCGCTGCCAAAGTATTCGGCGCCGTGGTAGCGCGAGACTAACATTGGTGCGCGTTAATTGCCGCAGCTTATCTCGTTCCAAGGAAGTCCTCCGTTGAACGAAACAAAACCTACCGCCTGCAGCAGAAAACCGATAAAGAGCCACGCGCCATACATAATGAGGAGACCAACTACAACCGCAAAGATAATCGTCCTTCCCCGCGCAAGGTTCGCCAAATTTCCAGCGGATGTCATCATAAAGAAACCTCCTAAGGCAATCAGAAGCCCGGCGATTACAAGCACAAGGGGTATAAAGTTATTCACACTGCCATCGGGAATTAATAGGAAAACAAGTACGTTGTTTACCAACTTGAAGATGTGGCAGAGGTTGCACGGGTTCCCCAATTGGCCGCACGGAACAAGTCCCGCAATGCCGCTGCAACCAGAAACGTCGTACTGGCATTGCTGCGCGCTGCCGGCGGGATGGCAAGCAAGCGTGCCCTGGGTATATCCGCCCGTTTGGCAGGTCTGCCCGGCAAGGTTACCGGGCTCGCATTTTTCGCTGCCTTCTATTTTGCCGTCTCCGCAAACCGCGGGAGCAGCGGCGGCAGGTTGGGAAGATTGCCCTCCAGATTGGCCTGGTTGTTGAGTAGATGGTTGTTGTGTAGAAGGCTGCTGTGTCGAGGGTTGCTGCGTTTGCGGCTGCTGTGTCGGAGGTTGCTGCGTTGGTTGCGTAGGACCAACAGGCGGAAGGGAAAATGACGAGCAAAACGGCGCAATATTGGTTACCACACCACCGTTGGTAATATGATAGGCAGTCCCATTGGGCCGCTCCACACGAATATCCAGGCCAGGCTCAACATTCTGAAACGTAAAGTCCGCCGGCTCTATGCTTTGGCCGTTGGGTTTGGCGCAGTTGCAAAAATCAGCTTCGGTAGGAAAATTTTGATCTGTCCTTGCGTCATTCACGACAACTCCGGTAAACGTGCAATCTTTCAGTAAAGTTGGAATCCCTGTAAGCGAATTGTGGTTTGGGAATATTATGGGCTTGGTAGTATGGAACCTCTCAAACGACTGGCTGTAGCCGTCCGGGCGCAACTGGACATTTCTGGCGGCAGAGTGTACCTGCAGCCCGTACTTGCCGTTGCCAAAAGCTATAACGTCAACATATCGGTAGCTGTTTACGTATGCCCCATGGTCTACAGCACTGTTTGCGTTGTTATACAAGGCCACATTACTGACAATATGAAGATGGGAAGTATTCTGCCAGGTAAAAATACCGTGGTTTTTGTTGTTGTGGCTAATATTGCCCTGGTTAAATTCCCAAACGCCAGAACAGCATTCTGTACGGCCGCTACCCGCTTCAGGCCATATGAAACCGCTTGAATCCGATACTCCTACGTTGCCTCCCTGTATTCCGACTGCTACAGAATTACGGACGGCGTTGCGAAGCCCGGGTCCCAACCAAAACCCGGAAAGTCGACTTCCGCGAAACGCAGGGTCAAATTTAGTAAGAGCAGCTACCGCGTTGTCGTACAAAATATCATCGCTGTCATTTATCGGGTTGGTTGAGTTAACGCCTGGGCGACCGGGTAATTGAGGCGGAGGATCCCACCAGTAGGCGTCGTCAAACGTGTTGTAGGAAATGGTATTCCTGAAAATAATGCCGTCGGACGCGTGAGGCGCAAACGCGTGCCCGCCCGTATCCCGCACAACCGTCCCTTCCACAAGAGAACCGATAGAACCGTTCTCTGAATGGTGGAAGTGCAGACCATAACGGCCCAGCACGCCCGCGGTAAAGTTGCTCTCGCCGGTAAAACGCCGGGGGCCCAGCAGTTTGAGTTCCGCGTATTTTACAAACTGGGGCGCGGTGGAACGGATTAAAATATGCGCCCTTCCGTTTTGGTTAGGATTGGCAGACCCATTCCCCGTACCCTCAATGCGCACGTTGCGAGAAAGGTTAAGCACTTCCGCCGTAAACGCTCTGTTGGTTTTTGGGTCGGTTGCTACGGGATGGTTTCGCGACAAACCGGAGTTCAGCGTTATCGTACTTCCGGAAATACTGGCGATAGTGCGAAGCTCAAACCCGTTCCACGAAGCGTCTCCCGCACTTGTAGGTTCCGTGGGTACCACGACAATTTCGTCGCCCACGCGCCAGCCATTGGGAGCCTGCTGAAGCTGAATAGTGTTTGATCCCGCGTTAGCTCCCCCCTGCAGCCTGGTCCACGCGGTTTTGGCAGATCCCGCAATGTCCAAAGAACCTGCTCCCATAACCCATAAGCCAACATCAGAGGCAAGCGTATTCATTCCTCCTCCTACCATTCGCGTCTCGTCGATACCCACAAACCGTATGGTGTGCTGGATGCTTGCGGACGAAGGTTTCATTTCCAGCCTACCCAGTACTTCAATATTTCTATCCGTACGCAGCACTACGCTCTTCCCTGAAGCAAAAACCAGCCTGCCGTTGCCAATAATGGTAACGCCCGACACTTGCGAATCGGTAACGTCGTAAGTTACCGTGTGGCCGCCGGAAATGGTAACCGAATCTCCCGCTCCCGGCACCCTTCCGCCGTTCCATGTGGAAGCATTCGACCAGTTTCCGCTGCCTGCTGAAGAAATAGCAGCAGCCTGCACCTGTTCTGCGGTTTGGAAAACAGCGTATGCCGCGGCAACCGCGACAACCAGGACGAGAAATAAAAGAATGAGTTTTTTCATGGAAGTTTATGAACTCACTTGTACGGTAACGGAGCCTGAAGTTACAAGCACAGAATCATGCGAAGTGGCAAACAACGGAACCTGAATGCAATCTACCGTATACGTTGTGGTGCCGGTTGGCGCGACAACAATACTGCCCGAAACTGCTCCTTGCGCGGAAAATTCGGCGCTCGAACACTGGTCGGCATTCCCAGAAGACCAGGTTAAGGTAACCGGTTGGCCTGGCGCCACCAAAGACGCGCTCGAGGACACAGAAACCGTTGGGACGCCTTGCGCAAAGGCTACCGTTATTGACTCAACTACAACATCCGTATCGTTAGAACATATCAAGTCGTACTGGGTAACTTCGCTTGGCGCAACCTGCACGGAACCCGACTCCTTCCCTTCGGTAGGAAAGTTTACGCCGCTGCAGACTGTGGCGTTCGTGGAAGACCAGCTCAAAGTGGCGCTTCCTCCGGGATTTATTTGCGCGGGATCTGCGTTAACAGAAGCAGTAACTTCTCTGGTGCCAGTTTCGTTGCCAGGAGAATCGCCCCAAAGAATGTTAACGAAAAGAACAGCCAGTACCAGGCCTATGACAAAAAATGATATGCCAGCAACAACCCACGCTTTCATGTTCTTTTATTCTATCAAACGCAAAGGGTCGGTCAATGTGCACAACCGAAAACGCGCTTAGAAAAGCAAAATTTTTAACGCCATTGCGAACATTACCGCCAAAAACAAATAACGGATTTTTTCGTTTCCCAGTTTTTTGGAGTATTTGGCAGATAGCCACGAACCCAGGCTGCCTCCGGCAAACATTGCCCCTGCCACAGGCCAGTCAATAATGCCGGCCGGTATAAGCACGGCCAAAGACAAGACCAGCATGGCCATGCCCGCTATCTTGCTGGTGGCCGCGGTCTGCAAAAACGTCATGCCATAGTAAAACAAATACACGTACCTAAACCACACTCCGGTGGCCGAAAAAAACCCGCCCAAAATTCCCAGAAAAAACATAATGGCGCCCCCGCCAACCTGGCGCTGCTTGGTAAGCCGTACCTTTCTTTCCTTTAACCCCATTTTTGGCCGCAGCAAAAACATAGGCAAGGAAAGCAAAATAATTACGGCAATGCCGCGTTCAAGCACGTCAGCTTCAACCTGCAATAACAAAAAACTGCCAATTGCGCTTCCGGCTCCGGCAAACAAGGCCAGCCACAAACCCACCTTCCACTTTACCTCCCCGTGCCTGTGGAACTGGAACAGCGCGAATATGTTGGACAACGCGCCCACGCGGTTGGTCGCGACAGCCACTTGCGGCGGAAATCCCAAAAACAGCAAAGCCGGAATAATAATGGCGCCCCCGCCCCCCACCAGCGCGCTCCATATATGCACGCCAAACGACAAAAAAAATGTAACTGCCAGCAACCCAAAGTAATCCATGTTACTTGCGCAGCGCCCAAAAAGTCCACAGGCCGGAAGCGGCTTCCACGGCGGCAAAGCCTAACACCAAGGGATGGGCAATGTTCAACAGCACCAGCGCGCCAACAATGCCAAACTGGGCCAAACGCATGTGCACGGTCCAACCGAAAAATTCCAAAAAATTTACCCTGGCGGCACGGATATAATAATACCCAAGCACCATAAGCGTTACTCCCAAAAGCCGAGTCCACACTTCGTTGGTTTCGGGCAGCTGCATAAACTGCAGCAACATATTCGGAGCCAGCAAAAGCGTAAGGCCCTGGCCTATCATGTATATGCCAAATACGTACACGCTTGTACTGGCTTTTGTTAAACTATTCATATTGCGTTACCAGGCGCGCGAGCTTTGCTCCGGTTTTCGGTCCCACGCCGGTTATTAGGTTTTTATCTTGTATGGTGTACCATGGGTTCACGACTTCCCCGATACGGTCCAGCCACGTGCGGCCAGTTGCGGCTTTTTCAATTTCTTTTCCGGTCCACAAAGGCAAAGGCAAAAAATCTTTGTGCACGCTGTTGGTTTGTAACACGCCATGTTCCCACGCCGTGGGAAATCCAGTAATTCTTCTGCCTTGCAAAAACGGTTTGCCGTCTTTTTCCATAAAAGCAAGCGCCGAGGAAGCGTGGCACAAAAGCCCCAATGGTTTTTTTGCTTCGTCAAACCGCAGCAATAATTGATGTAAATTTTTGTTTTTGTTTAAGTCAAACAGCGCCCCATGCCCGCCTGCCACAAAAATGGCGTCGTAATCTGCCGCGCTTGCCTGGTCTAACGAAATGGGATGCTCCATGCGAGAAAGCAGCTCTTTCCCTTTTACGGATTCTGGCGCCACGCT
>DASRUP010000055.1:0-9843 GCA_035655395.1 Minisyncoccota bacterium | reverse complement strand
GCGCGCTTGATGCCAAAGTTTTTGGCGTCCCAATACTCGGCAAACCAGATATCTACATGGTTTTGCAATCTGGTATTCATGCGGTCTTCCACCACAAATACTTTGTTGCCGTAGAGCTCGGGAATTTTAATCTTCGTTCCCAGAGGAAGAAGGTTTGTTGCCACGATCCCGTCTCGTACGTGCTTCCCGGAAGCCGTGATAAAGGGAGTATCATCGGTCTGTTCGGGAGTAGAAGAATATCCGGTTACGTAGAGCCGCATAGTCTGTGCTACCCGTTCAGGACCCATCGGAGAAGCTATGGGGAGGAGAGTATTGGTTTGGGACATTACCAATCTCTCTCCAATAGGCGAAGGGTCTTCATCGTCTGCGGTATGAGCGTCGAGAGCCGGCATTATGCTTAAAATGGGCACTAAAATGGCGGCTGCGACAGATTGTTGTATTTGGTTCATATAGCTTTAATAAAAAATCCCCTGTTTGGGATTATGCTTATTGTATACCATAACCCTAAAAAAGTCAAGCCCTTGCCGTAGGGAGGGCAAATCGGCAGTAGTCAAGGTTTGGTATAGGACAGCTCTACTTATCCACAGTACGCAGATTGACACGCATTGCCCGAGTGATAAAATTGGTAGTGCATCGGCGCTGCTATCTGTACTACTTTACCTATTTTCTATACTATATATTGACGTTTTGAGGTATGCAATGCCCTATTTGTCGGATAGACACCAAGGTTACTAACTCCAGGGATGCCGACCACGGACGGGCAGTCAAAAGGCGCCGATTGTGTGCTTCCTGCGGGCGGAGATTTACCACGTACGAACGTTTGGAATTGCTTGGAGTGGAGGTTTTAAAGCGAAATGGGGCTAAAGAACCCTTTTCCCGCCATAAGCTGGAAGCCGGGATCAGAAAGGCCCTAGAAAAGCGCCCTTTTGGCGAGGAACACCTTCAAAAGCTCGTTTCAAGCATTGAAAACGACATTTTTAATCTCGACAAAGATGTCGTTGATTCGGGCACCATTGGGCAAGCCGTATTGGCTCACTTAAAAGACTTGGATAAGGTCGCTTACTTGCGTTTTGCCTCGGTGTACCGAAATTTCCGAAGCCCCAAGGCTTTCGAGAAGGAAATTCAAAAGCTTCAACAACCGTCGCCGCATAAAAGTTAATTTATACCCCAACTCTCAACCATGCGAGTTTCTCAAGAACAAAAGGACCAAACCAACAGCACCTTTTCAGAAAACGCTTTAAAAATGATGCAAAAGCGGTATTTAATGCTTAACGACGAGGGGAGCCAGGAAACTCCTGCCGACATGTTTGAGCGCGTGGCAAACGCTTTGGCACAGGTAGAAAAAGACTACGGCAAACCAGAGGAACTCATAGAGCAAACGGCAAGAGACTTTTTTGCCGTTATGGCTTCAAAAGAGTACACGCCAGCCGGCCGTACTCTCACGAATGCTGGTGGGGAAACCCCGCTTATTGCAAACTGCATTGTGCTGCGCATTGAGGATTCCATGGAAAGCATTTTCCAGACACTCAAGGAAGCGGCGCTTCTCCAGCAGGCAGGGTGCGGCCTTGGTTTTGACTTGTCTGAAATGAGGCCGGCAAACTCCCCCACCAAAAAATCGCGCGGCAGAGCATCGGGGCCCGTAACCTTTTTGTCGGTATACGACAAGGCCTTTGGCACCATAAAGCAACAGGGCAGGCACGGGGCCAATATGGCTATGATACGGGTAGACCACCCCGATGTGTTGGATTTCATTGAGTGCAAAAAGGTGGAGGGTGATATCCGGAATTTCAATATTTCAGTTACCGTAACCGACGAGTTTATGCAACAGCTCGAAGAAAACCCCAGGCAGCTGTGGTACTGCCAGTTTCGAGGCCAGAAAATGAAGCCCCACCAGGTGCTCCGTTACCCGAACGGCGCAGTGTATGGTTCAGAGGAAATTGATATTACCGTAGGAGAGCTTTTCAACAAGCTGGTAGAACACGCATGGCTTAACGGAGAACCCGGTATTGCTTTTATCGACACCATTAACCGTACCAACCCTTTGCCCGGCCTGGGGCCCATTGCTGCTTCCAATCCATGCGGAGAGCAGTTTTTGCACGCGTACGACAATTGCAATTTGGGGTCGATTAACCTTGCCCAATTCGTGGCAGACGGCAAAATCAACTGGGAGCGCCTGGGTTTTGTTACCCGAACGGCGGTTCGCTTAATGGACAACGTAATCGACAAGTTCGATTTTCCCGTGCCCCAGGTAACCGAACTTGCCAAGAAAAACCGCAGGATTGGCCTGGGGATTATGGGTTTTGGCGACATGCTCTACCAGTTGGGCATTCGCTACGACTCGCCAGAAGGCATGCAAGCCGCAGAACAAGTAATGGGTTTCATCAACAAAGAATCTCATTTGGCTTCAGAAGAGTTGGCTCGAGAAAAAGGCGAATTTCCCAATTTGGATAAAAGCATTCTCCCAGCTGCAGGCATAAAGCGCCGCAACGCAGCTTTAACCACGGTAGCCCCCACCGGTTCCATTTCCATGATGTTCGATACCTCCTCTGGGGTAGAGCCCAACTTTGCTTTGGCTTATGTAAAACAAGACAAAGACGGCCAGCAGTACCGGTACTTCAACAAATATTTCCAGCAGGCGCTCGACAGCCTGCAGCTTTCAGAAGAACAGCAAAAAGAAATTATGGACCAGGTTATGGCAAAAGGAAGTATTCAAGACGTCCACTGGCTGCCCGAAGAAATTCGCGATACCTTTATGGTGGCAATGGATATTTCGGGCCAGGCCCATATGGAAATGCAGGCTGCGTTTCAAAGGCATGTGGATAACTCTATTTCCAAAACCATTAACTTCCCGAATTCCGCTACCAGAGAAGAGGTAGCCCAGAGTTTTGTAGCTGCCTGGAAGCTGGGTTGCAAATCTGCCACGGTGTATCGCGACGGGAGCCGCACCATTCAGATTCTCAACGTGGGTTCTGGCGACAACATGGTTTCTACCACCGAAAAGCCTTCAGAAAGGCCTTCTGCGAGCCCACAACAAGGCCAACGGGGGGAGGTGGTGCCCCGCAAGCGCCCTGAAATAATGGCAGGCAAGACCTACCGCATGAAAACCGGCTATGGGAATTTGTACATTACCATTAACAACGACGAGAACGAGTATCCCTTTGAAATTTTTGCCACCATTGGCAAAAGCGGAGGGTTTTTCCAGGAGCAGTCGGAAGCTATTTGCAGGTTAACGTCGCTTGCCTTGCGCGCCGGCATTCGGGTAGAAGAGGTGATAAGCGACCTTAAGGGAATTCGAGGTCCCATGCCCATATTTACCGAAAAGGGCACCGTGCTTTCGTTGCCAGATGCCATTGGAAGAGTGCTCGAAGAACATGTTACAGGAGTAAAACAGGTTGAAGACATTTTAGAGCGGCCAGAAAAGCAGGAAGTATTTGCGTTTGCAAAGGAGACCCAGTCTATGGCAGATTTCGGCTTTATGCCAGGGTGCCCTGACTGCGGAGCTCAATTGGTAATGTCGGAAGGGTGCATTAGCTGCAAGGCGTGCGGGTTTAGCCGATGTATGTAACATGATCGTGGTATTTACCGGAAATGGGAAAGGAAAAACTACGGCTTCCCTAGGACAAATGATGCGCATAGTAGGACAAGATAGGAAAGCCATAATGTTTCAGTTTATCAAGGGGCCGTGGATTTCCGGGGAAGACAAGTTTTTGCAAAAACATCTGCAGTTTGAAGGAAAGTGGGAAATTCACAAAGGAGGCAAGGGGTTTGTGGGAATTTTGGGCGATACCCTTCCATTCGAAGAACATAAAAAGGCGGCGGAAGAAACGCTAGAGCACGCCAAAAAGGCAATCGAGTCCCACCTGTGGGACTTAATTGTTCTAGACGAGGTAAATGTTGCCACAAGCCTGAAGCTCTTGGCAGTAAAAGATGTGTTAGCTATACTCAAAGATCTTCCCATGCACGAGTTCGTTATCTTGAGCGGGAGAGACGCCCCGCAAGAATTTATCGATCGGGCAGACTTGGCCACCGAAATGCGCGAGTTAAAGCATCCGTATAACCAAGGCGAACTGGCATTAAAGGGAGTAGAGTTTTAGATATGAACAAAAAATTCTTTTTTGTGTTTCTGGCGGGTATTGTTATTTTCAGCATTGTAGTTAGGTTGTTGCCGCATGCGCCGAATTTTACGCCTATAGCTGCTCTGGCCTTGTTTGCGGGCGTGTACGCCTCCCAAGTTTCCAAGTGGTACCTTTTTACCCCTTTGGGGGCAATGCTGGTTTCAGACCTATTTGTGGGCTTTTACGAGCCAAAAACCATGGCCGTGGTATACGCCAGCTTTTTTGCCATCGCCTTAATCGGCCTTCTTGCAAGAATGTTTGTGTTTGAAGCGAAGCTTCAAACACTGGGGCTTGCTGCGGTTTCGGGTTCTCTGTTGTTTTATCTCACCACAAACTTTGCCGTATGGCTATTTTCTGGCATGTACGCGTCCACCTTTAGCGGCCTTATGCTTTCTTACACCATGGCCTTGCCCTTTTTAAAATTTACTCTTTTGGGCGACCTCTTTTATACGGCTCTCTTCTTCGGAACTTACGAATTCGCAACAGCTTTTTTAACCAAAAAGAAAGGGCGACATAAGGCCGCCTTTGATAGAGTCACTGCATTTCGGTCGTAACTCATATTGGAGAGTATCCTTGAAGGTTGTTGTAAGACCTACGAGGCATGCCTTTACCTTACCTGCAGCTTCCAAAGATTTTCTCTCGTTGCCAGCAATATCAATATAACTTTCGACTCCATTATGAGCGATCAATACATAGTAACCACCGAATGGAGCAAACGAAGATCCTAAAACTTTAGCTTCTACGTACTCTTCGGAAACAATTTTAGGTGCTTCAGGCACGCAAGCAGCAGAAGTTATCCAAAGCAGAGTAAGGACACAAAGGAGCAAAATCTTCCAAGCCATTTCAAATCCCCCCGAATTTATTTTAACTTAATCCTAGCATTTCCCTTGCTCAAAATAAATAAACGTAATATACAGAAACTAAGATAAACTTAAATATAATTACATTTATGGACAACCAGCAACAGCCACAGCAAAGGCAAATTCAAATTAAAGCGCAAGACGAGGACTTAAAAGGCAAGTACTCAAACCTCATGCAAATTACGCACACGCAAGAAGAGTTTGTGCTCGACTTTTTTATGGTTATTCCCCCGCAGGGTACGTTGGCTTCCCGCGTGGTATTAAGCCCAGGCCACTTAAAGCGAATGCTTGCTGCCTTGCAAGACAACGTGGAAAAATACGAAACCAAATTTGGCAAAATCCAGCAAGCCGAATCTCCCGAGCCCCCCATCGGCTTTAGCGCGCAATAATTTTTGCAAAAAGAAATCCCGCTGGTTGTTTTATTTATCCAACCGGCGGGTTTTTGGTTAGAAAATTTGATGTCGTACAATCGTGGAGGAACGCTCGGGCCCCGTGGAGATTATACTTACGGGAACTCCGAGGTTATCTTCCAGAAAACGCACATAGCTCTGCGCTGTTTTTGGAAGTTTATTCCACTTTGTTACTCCGGCTACGCCGTCCCATCCAGTGAGATCGCCATAGTTCGGTCGCAGCTCGGTGAGCGTTTTATCGTCTGGAATGTATCTATACTCCGAGACATGCGCATTCTCGTATGTATATCGCATGCATACACGGATTTTCTCGAAGCCGTCGAGGGTGTCCAAACGTGTGAGCGCTATCGAATCTATACCATTGAGCTCAATACTGTAGCGGGCTGCCGCCATATCAAACCATCCGATTCTTCGCGGACGGTTCGTAGTACTTCCATACTCTGGTGCTTCTCCGGCATCTCGGATTTTGTCGGCACGTTCGTCCAGAATCTCTGTGGGAAACACTCCAGAGCCCACGCGAGTTGCATACGCCTTGAACACACCAAGGATGTGGTTTAGGCTTTTGGGAGTGAGCCCAATCCCCACAAGCATACCTCCAATGCTAGAATTCGATGAGGTTACGTGTGGATAGCCTCCATGATCAATATCTAGTAGTGTTCCTTGAGCTCCCTCCAAGAGCAGCTTTCCTGTTTGAACTGCTTCTTGCAGAAGGGAAGATATGTGATATTCCACGCGAATGGAGGGAAGAAGACGCCTTGCCCATGAAACCACGCGACTTTGCACTTCATCTACGTCGAGTGGCTCTCCCTCGTATACCTTTTCGATAAGTTCGTTCTTTGCTTGCACAAGAGAGGCTACCCGGGGCAATAGTTCTTCCAAGTTAAGCAGGTCGCCGATACGAACTCCTTCGCGCCTCATTTTATCTTCGTATGCAGGCCCTATACCTTGACCGGTAGTCCCTATAGAGTCTGCACCTCGTTTCGCCTCTTGGAGCGCATCAAGCGTTATGTGATAAGGCATAATCACATGTGCTTGGGGGCTCACAAAGATTTGCGTTCTTTCGTTTTCGGGCACGTTTCCATTCAAATACGGAAGCCAGCTAAGCTCTTCGATAAGAACATCGGGGTTGATAACCATCCCGTTGCCCAAAATAACTCTCTTGCCAGGCCAAAACCCTGCAGATGGGACGAGGTGGGAAACCCGTTTTTCCTTGCCTACCCAAACGGTATGCCCTGCGTTGTTCCCGCCGGTGCCGCGCGCCACGACACTGGCATTCTCGCAGAGAAAATCAATGACCTTGCCCTTTCCTTCGTCGCCCCACTGGCCTCCGATAACAGCTATCGCAACCATTGTTTCCTCCTGGAATACAAAATTTGGTGCGTTTTTTGCGGGAATAAAAATTCCCTTACTAAGGGAAAAGTAGCACGGAGCGCATTTTCAGGCAAGCGACAGAGTACCGAATGTTCAACTTACGATGTTGAACATTTTTACGATGTTGAACATTTTGAACACTTACTCCCACTCGGTGGTGCCGGGGGGTTTGGGGGTTATGTCGTAGAGCACGCGGGCGATTTGGGGTACCTCCGAAGTAATGCGCGTGGAAATGCGAGCCAGCAAGTCGTAAGGCAGGCGGGCCCAATCTGAAGTCATAATATCCGAACTTACCACTGCTTTTATTACTACAGGGTATGCGTATTTTCGCTGGTCGCCAGTGACGCCAACGGTTTTGTCGTTGAGCAATATGGCAAAGTATTGGTAAAAACTGCGAGCAAGGCCTGCCGCCTCGATTTCTTCTGTTACAATAGCGTCTGCTTCGCGTGCGATATCGAGTTTTTGCTTGGTAACTTCGCCAACCACGCGAACAGCCAAACCAGGGCCTGGAAAAGGCTGGCGCCACACGGCATGTTCTGGAAGTCCGAGTTTTTGTCCTACCTCTCGCACCTCGTCTTTAAACAAGTCGCGCAAGGGCTCCAAAAGCTTTAAGTTGAGCTTTTTGGGTAAGCCGCCCACATTGTGGTGCGATTTTATTGTTTGCGTTTTTTTGCCGGTAGCAGTTTTTGCAGACTCCACTACGTCTGAATGAATAGTCCCCTGCGCCAAAAACGCAGGAGTTGGGCGTATCTGTTTTGCCGATTTCTCAAACACGGCAATGAACTCTTTGCCAATAATTTTGCGCTTTGCTTCTCCGTATGTTACGCCTTTCAAGGCACGCAAAAACTGTTTTTCTGCGTTTACGTATTGTACGTTAAGGCCTAAGTCTTGTAAGAGTTTGAGCGCGTCTTTGTCTTCTTCTTTCCGAAGCGTGCCAGAATTTACAAAAATGCAGGTAAGTTGGTTTCCAATGGCTTTCCCCACGAGGGCTGCCACCACCGAAGAATCTACTCCGCCAGAAGTTGCGCAAATTACGTGTTCCTTGCCTACGGTTTTTTGAATTTCCGCCACTTTTTGCTCGATAAACTCGGCGAGCTTGTTTGCGGGTTTGCATTTGCAAATGTTCAACACAAAGTTTTTGAGAATTTGCGAGCCGTACTCTGTATGTTCTACTTCGGGGTGAAACTGAATGCCGTAAATATCTTTTGCTGTCTGTTCCATGGCGGCGTTTGGCGTGTTGGAGCTAGCTCCCGTTTGTACAAAACCTTTGGGAAGAGTTGCCACCTGGTCGCCGTGCGACATCCACACAGCAGAAGACTTTGGCACTTTTTCAAATAAGGCGCTCTTTCGCACGATTTCCAACTTTGCCGGGCCGTATTCGTGCTTGGCAGAGCGCTGCACCTTGCCGCCCAATACATGGCATGTTAGCTGCATGCCGTAGCAAATGCCGAGCACTGGCACGCCGAGATCAAAGATTTTTTTTGAAACACTAGCTGCCTCCTTTTCGTACACCGAATCTGGCCCGCCAGAAAGAATAATACCTTTAGCATCGGTGAGTTTTTGCAAAGGATATTGGTGGGACACAAGCCTTGCCTCGCAACCCAAAGCCCGGATGCGCCTGGCAATAAGCTGGGAATATTGAGAGCCAAAGTCAAAAACGTATATCATGCTAAGCAAATTCTTTTTTGAGCTGCTTTCGCATGTCCCAAAGGGTTTTGCTCAAGTACGGGCGGCGATTTTCTCCAGTAGCCACCATAAGCAGCTTGGTTATTTTTAATCCTTTTGGGTCAGACAAGAGCAAAATCATCATTTCCCGCAAGTAATCGGTGTTTAGGGTAACATAGTTGTCGGTTCCAATAGCCTGGGTAACGCCTTTTTTCTCCCACCAGGAAAACGGGTGGTTGCGAAAGTCGGTAATGGTGCCCGAAAGCTTGCGGTTCGAAGAGGGAAGCGACGTTAGCCCGATTTCCTGGTCGATCATGCGGTTTAATACGTCGTGCTGGTAATGTTCCACTTCAATGGCAGTGGCAAACTTTACGCTTGCAAAGTGCGTTACATCGGCATCGGTGAGTAGTTCGCCAGCAAGCAGTTTTTTGAAAATGTCCCCGTATTTCCCCCATTCCATAGCTACGATTTCCTTGCCTTCGGGGCTTGCAGGATCGAGCTTTATGCCTTCCATGTTTTGTTCCCGCACGTTTTCGAAAACCGTATGCAGATAGAAGTTGGGGTTAATGCCAAGGCTCAAGCCGTGCTCCAAGCTGTCGATATGCCAGATATTCATGGCGTTGTCCACAGCCTGAATGCCGTGGTTTAACGTGTGCCATGTTTCTCCGTGGTGGCTCCGTACATGAAAACCATACTGTTGCAGTTTGCGCATGCCCCGCTGCATGGGGAAAAAGTGGGCTTTTCGGTACATTTCCGTATCGTTGCCCACGGTATCAATGTCGGTTACGCAAGTTTGCAATTCAGGGTACTTGTCTAAAAGCGAAAGCAGAGTGTCTACCTGGTTCATAAAATCTTCTTCTTTGGTGGCGAAGCTGTCTGAATCGTAGAACCCCTCTTCTTTTTTAAAACTCGGCGACAACACAAAGCCAAAAGATGGATGCTCTTTTTTGAAATCTTCAAACCCTTCGTAGAGCCCGAGAATTGCGTTTTCTGGCGTGGCGTTCTCAAGGCCTGGAATGCTTTCGGCCTTCATTTTAGACACGCGAGAGAACGTAAATTTAAGGCGTATGTTTCCCACATGGCAGTTTTCGTACATTTTCTTTGCCATATGGTAAGCGGCTTGGCGGTGAGTTTGGCGATCGCGCAGGATAAGTTTGGTAAGGTACAGTGTTTCCAAGTACCGCTGCAATCGGTCGCCTTCTTTGATTTGAATGAGTTCCCGGACATCTTCGGGCGAAGAAATCGGAAGGCACTGGCCGCCGTATACTTCTTTGAGGCCTATTTCGTAAAGATTTTTTTGCGGCCCTTCCAAAAGGGGCATAAGCCTTGGATAAATAAACTCCGGCGTAAGGGAGCCGGTGAGATGGGTATGTTCGTCGCGATAGGGAAGGGGAAATTTGCGCAAAAACTCGCGCAGTATGT
>DASRUP010000054.1:0-2688 GCA_035655395.1 Minisyncoccota bacterium | reverse complement strand
GCTTTGATTGCCGGCGTTGTCCACTGCGCGCGCCTGGTAGATATAGTTGCCAGCCCCGACAGCCGGGCTTTGCACAAAGTTTGTTCCTGCAAGGCCGCTTGCCACTGTTGTCCACGACCCTCCCCCATTTAAAGAACGCCGTACGTCGTAGGCTGCCACTCCAGAACCCGCATCCGAAGAAGCGTTCCAGCTTACCGTGTGCGTCCCCGTTTTGTTGGGATTTGGCGAGTACGAAATTCCGCTGGGAACCGAAGGAGCAGTGGTGTCAAACACAATGGTATCTGAAACCGTGGCGATATTTTGGTTGAGGCTGTTATCCCGGCACTGATAACTTACCGTCTTGGTGCCGTCTCCCCCAGAAAGGCTCCACGCCTTGCTCGCGGCAAAGGCCTCAAAGACTTCCGTGTCGAACACGCCGTCGTTGGAATAACGCACGTCTTTGACGCCCGAGGTATCGGTGCAGGTGAGAGAAAGGGTAACGCTGGTCGTTGAAGTGGAGGAGGCGCCCGAATTAATGCTGATGGTGGCGGAGGGGGCGGTGGTGTCTGAAACCAAGGTGTAGCTTCCTGTTTGAGAACCGCCGATGTTCAAAATATTGGTATCGTCTGATTTCAAAGCCAGAGAGCTCGCGTCGTAGGTAAGGCTTGCCGTACCAGCCGCCAAAGCCTGGAATGTAATAGTTGCCACCAGGTTGTTGTTGCCGCTAACGCCAGGGGTTGGCGAAGAACCTTGCAGGCGCACCTGGTTGCTTGTAGAGGTTGCCTCCCAGTATGTTTGAAAAGCCCCGCCTGTCGTGCTTACGTTGGTTACCTGCAGCAACGACGAATTAAAATTCAAATATGCTTTCATAGAGGTTACGCCCGCAGACGAGGCAAGCCGCAGCTCTACCTGAAACGTATTTCCTACGTTATGGCTGCCCGACGAAGGCGACACGAAATACAAGGCTTCGTTGGGCCCCGGAGTAACCTGGGAAAGCAGGGAATCTGAAGACCCGAACCTTCCCGGCAAGGAATCGTTCAATAGACGTAATGCAAAAACAACGGTAACAACAAACATCAGGCCTAATGCAATAAAAAATCGTTTTCGCATAAAAGGTTACCAGGCAGCTATACCTTCTTTTTCTGCCTTACAAAGAGGAATGTCGCCACCCCCGCGCCAACAGAAGCAAACACGGTCAACGCGAGAAAAATAATGTTCCGATTTCCTGCCGGGGTTATTTGCTGCTCAAAAGATTCTCCCTGTTCCTCTGGAGCGCTTTGCGGAGCCAGAAGGTTCTCACTGTCTGCATTCAAAGTAACAGACGAAGCGTCGACAGTGAGCAACTCGTTTGCATGCCCCTTTCCAACCAGATGCACCGTAGCAAGAACAACTTCTCCCTGAACCCCCTCTCTCACAGGAGAAGAAGCGGCCAATTCAATCGTTCCCTCCGCTGCTTTCTGCGCCCACCAGAAAGGAAATGCCTCCTCGTTCTTCGTAATTTCCTGCACCTGGACTTTTGCGGGGTCGTAGCGAAGGAAAATCTGCACAGAAGTGACAGGATCTATAGTACTAATCCTTACCTCCACAGGTATCTCCTCGCCTTGTTCGTAGTCCACGGATATGGGCGAAACAGTAATACGGGCCTGCTCGTGAGCGCCCTCATGCGCCAAAGCAACAGAACCATATGCCAACAAAACTCCCAGACCTGTAAGTATAACAGATTTCATATGCTACAGACTCTGCGCGTACGCTCGCGTACTCGCCCCAAAGTATCCTGTTCCGCTCTGCAGCCCCAAGGGAGCAAGAATTTGCGAGGCGTGCATTTCCTGGAACCGAATGAGCGCGGCTTGGGTGGCAGGGCCAAAATATTCAGTCTCCTGGCCCGGAGAGCCAGCACCAACAGAGGCCAGCTGGAAACCCTGCGCGTTCAAAAACTGTTGCAACGCTTTCACGTCTGCTCCCTGGTTCCCCCTTTGGAGGTTCCGATTAAAGGAACTAACTGCAGAAGAAGGCGCAGGCATCAGCAATGAACCTATGGTAAAGATGGCTCCTGCGGGTTTTGCCACATCCAGCACATTGGTATCGCCGGAGTTAAGCACCAAAGAGTTTTGACTTGCTACCAGTGCCGCCAATCCGCTCTCTTTGGCATAAAAGGTAATCGTTGCCACAGGAACAGCGCTCCCCTGCACTCCGGGAGCCGGCGAGGATGCCTGAAGCATGGCCACTCCAGACGTTGGCGATGCGGGCGAAAACCCGTTCCCCCACCAGTAGGGAAAGTTTGCTTTTTCTTCTGCGATACTCACAAGAGTAAGCCGGGAAGCATCGTATAAAAGCGATGCCTGCACCGAAGTAACCGGTTCTGGCGCATTAAGCGTTACCCGCACCGAAAAACTCTCGCCCGGGTTATACCCCCCCCGATCTGGCGTAAGAGAAAATGTTGCCGCTCCATGCGACATCCCCTCGTGCTGCGCGAAACCCACAGAAGGAACGAGAAGCGTTACCGCAAAAAGTATAGAAAAATATCGTGTCATATGTTGCTGATTATTACTTATTTTATTATCTTTTTACTACCCCGTCCAGTTTGCCATGAGCTTGTTGGCGTCGTAAATGTCGATTTTGTTGTCTGACGTACGGGCCGGGCCGTTAATATCTGCTGCCTGAAGATCGCCAGAAGTACTCTTGCCCCAATAGTTAATCAACCGGGAAACG
>DASRUP010000053.1:0-5815 GCA_035655395.1 Minisyncoccota bacterium | reverse complement strand
TGGTTGGCTCGTATGCGTTTTAACGAGAACTCATTTTGCGATACTACAATCTCGGCAAACTCCGCCCCGTGCTCCTTGGCAATCTTTATAATTTGTTGTGCGGTTTCTTTAGTATTCATGGGATAGGGTTATTCACTTTGACCGACGGAGCCGACCTGGATGTTGGTAAAATACGCGGGCGAGGAGCCGTGGCCCGTGTGCATGGTTTGCAAAGGATCGGCCTTGCCGCAGGATCCTACGCCCTGCAACCAAAAACTTTTTTGGTTGCACACGGCTTGGCAGTTGCGCCAGAAGTTTAAGTTGTCGCCGTGGTATTTGGCATTTTTGCGAATTTCCCACTTCCCCATTTTTTTCTCCCATGCGATTTCTGTACCAAAAGTAAAGTGCCGGCGCACGTCGTCTATACTCCAGCTTTTGTTGGTGCCGAACATTATAGTGCCTTCGGGTACCGAATCCTTGAGTTCGTCAAAATCGGTATCGCCAGGTTCTAAAATAATATTCACCATGCGTATGACAGGCCAGTTGTCGTAAGATTCAGCCCGCATGGCTCCCGAAGAATGTTTGAAATACTCGTGCCCGATTTTTTCGTTTAGCTGGGGCACGGTTTGGCGCGAAGTGAGCAGGCCTACCCATTTTCCTTCTTTTACCAAAGGCACGCGTTGACCTGGAGTTCCTTCGTCGTCCAAAGCGAAAGTGCCCACTCCCCCGTCCATTAAACTGTCTGCGGTAAGATTTACTTTTTCTGAACCGAACTGGAAGCTGCCTATTTGAGGCAATATAGAAGTAAGAAAACTGCCGCCTGCTAAAGTCCACTCGGTGCCCAGCACGCGGTCTGCTTCAAAGCCGTGCGTGGTCTCGTGGCCGTGCAGGTTGAGCATCGACTGTAATAGGATAATTCCCCTTTTCCCTGTGGGAGCAGCGCTGGCAGAAAGAAGCTGTTCTGCTTCTTGGGCCATTTTTGCCCCCTGTTCTGCCAAATTAAGCTTTTGTATCATTTCGTATCCCCCCTGCATGTAGTAGATATGCGAGTCTGGCCACGACCTGCGTTGGGTGTCCTCCCCTTGCTTTGCCATGGCGTGCGCCTGCACTGCAGCTCCCGACTCTATACATGTTTGGTCGGCAAGCACGCCTTCCGTTGAGGCAAAAAGCTTTCGGGTTTTCATAATAGACATTTCGGAAATCCGCCAAAACGCTTTGTCGGATGCCTGGCGCATGGCTTCGTCTGCCGAGGCCAATGCGATTATCTTTTGTTCCAGGGGGATCTCAAAAGGATTGATCTCCACTTTCGTTTGGTAGGTGGCCACATGCTCTTTAGGCCATTCTTTCTCATGAGAAGCCAGCACAACTTTTTCTTGCTGCAGTTTGGCGTTTTGAGAAGCCGAATGCACCGCGCGTTTTACCACTTCCTCGATTTTGCCGCGTTCCACCAACGGAGTTGCGTAAAATCCCCAGGAACCCTGCACCAATACCCGCACGCCAAAACCGGCGCTTTGGGAGGTTTGCAAAGCCGAGATTTGCCCGTTTTCCACTTTGAGCTGTTCTGCATGCGTTTGGGGATACAGTCTGCAATCGGCGTACTCTGCCCGCAGCTTTCGTGCCTGCCACAGCACCTCCTCCAAAAATTCGCGATACTCTTGTTCCATCTATTGAGTATTACAAATCCTTCGGGATTATTCAACTAAGCGGAACAGTAAAATGAAACGTAGTCCCTTTGTTCTGCGTGGATTCAAACCAGATTTTGCCTCCGTGTGCTTCCACGATGTTTTTTACAATAAACAAACCGAGGCCGGAGCCTTCCGTTTCCAAACGGATGGCGTTGGTGCCGCGAAAGAATTTGCTAAAGATGCGTTCTTTTTCTTCTTTGGCTATGCCAATGCCCGTGTCTTCAACAGAAACCAAAAGCGACGAATCTTCCGATCGCATTGCGGTTATCTGCACTTTGCCTTTGGGCAGTGTGTAGTGAATGGCGTTTTCCACCAGATTTTGCAAAGCCAGGCCAAGCGCTTCTTTGTCTACGAGTATGGAAGGAAGCGTTTCTTTGGGCTTTTGCAGGGTAACGGTCACCTTTTTCTGGTTAGCCTTTTGCTTTACCGTGGCAAGCACGGATTTGGCTAAGTCTTCAAATGTAATCAAGGTGCGGTTGTACACAAATCGTCCTTCCTCGATGCGGGCGGCGTCCAGCAGGTCGTTTACCAGGCGGATCATGCGTTCGTTGCTCACGGTCATTTTCTGGAGCAGATCTTTTTGATCTGCCGGGATTTTTTCCTTTGTTTCTTCGAAAAGCGAAAGAGCCCATTTCAAAGCGGAGAGGGGCGTTCGAAGTTGATGAGCCACAATAGACACAAATTCCGACTTAAGCTTTGAAAGATTTTCCTCACGGGAACGTATCTGCCTAAGGCGAAACCTCATTTTGTCGAGCTCAACCGCGAGGTCTTCGAGTTCGTCGTTAGTATCCAAGCGGAAAGCGTAGTCCAGGTTGCCAAGCCCGATTTGCGCGGCTCCTTTTTGCAGTTCCCGGATAGGCTTTGCAAAAGAATGCGCAATGAAAAGGGCGCCCACAAACGACAGCAACAGCATAAAGCCCAAAATCAGAAGGCTGAATTGGGTGATTTGCCGCACCGGAGCCAAAGCAATGGAGGTTGGCTGCTCCACCATAATAAACCAGCGTTCCTGCATAGAAAGCCGCCCTGCCTGATTAAAAAGAATGCCGGTTCCCAATACCGTTTCTCCGAGTTCATTCTTATACGTTTGGGTAATTTCGGTAGTTTGCACTTCCTGTATAAATCTCTGCACCGGGGGAAGGAAAGAGAGGTCCTGTTCCCCGAGCACTTCAGAAACATCCGGGTGAGCGAGCACTCTGCCTTCCTGGTTTACGATGTATGTCCGGATGTCTTGCTGGCGAAAAGAGATTCTCGTTACTACGTCTTGTAAGGTCCTTGCGTCTACTTTTGCTATCACCGCTCCCTGGAACGCGCCGTCTATTCCGCGGATTTCCCTGCCGATAACAAAAAACGGTTTTCCCGCAGAAAGCAAAAAGGGCCCCACGTAAGATCCATCTTGAAGAGTATGCTGGAATTCCGGGGTTTGGGCGCGGTCAGAGAGGTCTTGTAAGGTTACCACCTCGACCAAATTTTTTCTTGCCACCTCCTGGCCGCGCTGGTCGAGAAGCGCGATATCAATAAAAGAACTCGAACGATGCAAAAATCGCTCCAATAAAATATCTCGGATTACGGGATCTTTGGCGAACTCCGGGTGTACCGTGCCGATATTTTTGAGCACTTCAAACTGGAGTTCAATGAAGCCCTCGATTTCTGCTGCCGCCTCCTGCGCCGCTAAACGGCTTAAATTTGCTGTTTGTTCGCGCTGTACGGACTGGAGGTTTTGGATAGTAATAACCGTTACCAACACAAGGGGCAGAGTCGCGATGCCCACGAAGGGAATGGCAAACTTGATGCGCAGCGAAGTCTTTTTTGGGAAGAACGGAATATTCATGCGGAAAATGGTTACTTCTCGAATTCCATAGTTACCAGGGTAAGCATGGGTTCGGGAATGAAAATTCCTATTTCGCGCGCCGTCTTAAAGTTAATAGCCAAGATATTGTCTTTGGGAAATTCAATGGGTATTTCGGGCGGAGGCGTGCCGTTAAGAACTTTTTGCGCAATATGGGCGGATTGTTTTCCTACGGAGAAGAAGTCGTGGCTATAGGCGAAAAGCCCGCCTTGTTGTATCTGCGGCGTTGAAGTAAAAACGCTGGGAATGCGAAGGCGCTTTGCGAAAGCAATAAATACCTCCACGTTTTCCTGCTGGTTTGCAACCGGTCCAGGCGTTTGGAACAGCGCATGAATGTCGCCCTGTTGGATTTGGCCTGTGGTTTGCAGGAGTTCTTGAGTGGAAGTTGCTCCCGGAGGGTTTTGAAGGTGATATTCGACAAGTTCAATGTCGAATTTTAGAGCCTGGCTGCGGAGTTCCTCGAGGACCAGAGCGGTGGCAGGATCAGAGTATGCGGCGGTGAAAACTCCGACGCGCCGTATGCCGGGGTTTATGTCACGGAGAAATTCCAGCTTTTTGCCGGTGAGTTCTTTTAAGTCCACGGCAACGCCGGCGGTATTGTTTTGAGATGATTTGAGGCTTGCCGCCAGCCCGGTGGCCACCGGGTTATCGGCATGCGCATATACAATGGGAATATCGCCTCTCCCCTGCTTTATGGTTTCTGCCAAGGCTTCGCGGGCGGCAACCGAAGTTATCGCGTAGATAAGGTCGACATTCCGACTAATATAAGAATTCGTGATTTGGGCAATACGTTCTTTGTTCCCACTGGAAGATTCAAATTGGTAGATAATGTCGCGCCCTTCGAGGTACCCCAGTTCTTCCATGCCGGCTTTAAACCCATCGGCCACAGGATTGAGCAGGTCGATATATTGGATAATGCCAACGACAAAGGGTTCTGCGCTTTGCTGGGTAGGTTGTCGAGAAGAAAAAAACGCAAGCAGGCCGAGAGCGCAAAAGCCCGCGGCGAAAAGAATAATTCGCACCAAAGGTATGAGTTTCATTCAATTGCAATATCAACGATTTGCAAGATATCTTCGGGTATGTCGAGCCCTATCTCTTGTGCGGTTTTAAGGTTCATGATAAGGGAAATTTTTGCCGGAAACTCTATGGGAATGGCCAAAGGGGCAGTACCCTGCAAAATTTTATGCGCCTGCCCTGCCGACTGCCTTCCCATGGCAATGTTGTCGTATTCGTAGGTAAACAAACCGCCTTTGAGCACTTCGTCCTGCGTAAGCCAGAACGAGGGAACCTGCAGGCGTTTGGTCATGGCGATTTGCGTTTCTAAAGATTGGCCGGCAACAGAGGGGCTGGGAATATATACATATGCGTCAAAGGCTCCAGCTTGGATGTCTGCCATAATTTGTGCCACCTCGGCAAGGGCTTGCGTGTCCACGGTGCTGGCTACCGGATACTTTGCGAGGGTTATGTTGTACTTGGGAGCTTCTTCGATAACGATTGGCAGGGTGGAGAGGGTGGCAAAGTCTCGGGCCGCGGGCTCGAGTAAGCCGATCGTTTCAATAGTGGGGTCGATGCGGTTGAGAAATTCCATTTTTTTCCGGGTAAGCTCGGCAAAAGAAATTTCAATTCCCGTGGAGTTGTTGCCGGAAGAATTATAGTTCGCCGCCAGCCCGTTTGCCACGGCGCCGGCTGCATGCGTCCACACAATAGGAATATCTGCAGTTGCGTTGAGTGCGGCGAGCCCCCCTACCGCAGTGGTGGCAAAGATAAGGTCAACGTTTTGAGCTACCACGTCTCTGGCGTTTTGCGAAAGCAGAGCATTGTCGAGCGTGGGCGCCGTTTCAACATATTCTACATGTACACCCTCAACATACCCGAGTTCCTCCATACCTTGTTTAAATCCTTGCGTAAGAATGTTTGAAACAGGAGCATATTGCACCACTCCTATACGCAGCATTTCTTGAGAACCGGAAGATGGAGAGCCGCTTCCCATAAAAATCGCGCCAATCCCAACTGTTGCTGCAACAACGAGCAGAAGACCCGCAATGAGAATTATGATAATGGCTACTTGAAGAAGTGTTGATTTTTCTGGCATAGTTTTTTAAATAATTTACTGTTTATATATTACTTAAGCATACCATGTATGCTGGCGTATCCAAGCTTTTTCTCCACAGAAAATAAAACCGGCCCCCTGGTTTCAGAAAGCCGTGCTTATTGCGGCAGTGGCATATATACGACCCTATGCTCAACGATTAGCTGTGCGTCGTTGAAGATGTGGAAGTGCGACTGAAGTTCGGCAAGATGGATG
>DASRUP010000052.1:0-13116 GCA_035655395.1 Minisyncoccota bacterium | reverse complement strand
GAAACCGTAAGCACCGACTTTGACCAGTGCGACCGGCTGTACTTTGACGAAATTTCTTTAGAGCGCGTGCAGGATATATACGAGCTGGAAAACCCCAAAGGCATGATTGTATCCATGGGCGGCCAAATCCCCAACAACATTGCCTACAAGTGCCATTCTGCGAAACTCAACATATTGGGAACCAACCCCCGTAACATCGACAACGCAGAAGATCGCGAAAAGTTTTCCAAACTATTAGACAAGCTCGGCATTGCGCAACCAGCCTGGCGCGCGTTAAGCTCCATTGCGGAAGCAAAAGCGTTTGCCAAAAAAGTAAAATATCCCGTGTTAATCCGGCCAAGCTACGTGCTTTCGGGCGAAGCCATGGTAACAGTGTTCCAGGAAGAAGAGCTGGAAAAATATTTGGCCAGGGCTGCCCGCGTTTCACCGGAATATCCGGTAGTTATTAGCAAATTCATAACCCACGCCAAAGAAATCGAACTGGACGCCGTAGCCCAAAAAGGGCAACTTATAGCATCTATTGTTTCAGAACACGTGGAACTGGCAGGCACGCATTCCGGGGATTCTTTTATCGTAACGCCTTCCCAACGCATAGATACCAAAACCATGCGCGACATCACCCACATTGCAGAAAAAATTGCCAAGGCTCTCGCTATTACCGGTCCCTTTAACATTCAATTTTTGGCAAAAGAGCACGAGGTAAGCGTTATCGAGTGCAATTTGCGCAGCAGCAGAAGCTTTCCCTTTGTATCAAAAGTACACCACATAAACCTGGCGGCTCTTGCCACCAAAGCAATTCTTGGCGAAAAGCTTGAACCCGCCAACCACACAGAGCACCTCGCGCATGTGGGCGTAAAAGCTCCCCAATTTTCATTCTCGCGGCTTAAGGGGGCAGACCCTTTGCCATCGGTAGACATGGCGTCCACGGGGGAAGTAGGATGCCTTGGCATGAGCCCCGAGGAAGCCTTTATGAAGGCTGCTCTTTCGGTGGATATTCGATTGCCCAGAAAAAATATTTTGGTGAGCATTAGCGGCGACAAGCAGCGTTTTGAATTGCTCTCTCGTATACGAGCCTTGGCGGACATGCAATACACGCTGTACGGCACTAAAGACACGGTATGGTTTTACCGCAGCCAGGGAATTCACATAAAACAGCTCTATAAAATGCAGGAGAAAAAAGAGCCCAATGTGGGCACCTATTTGCAGCAGGGCAAAATAGACTTTTTAATTTCTATTCCGGGCGAAGGTCAAAACCCAACTTCGCCATCTGCGCGCCTTATGCGCCGGGCTGCCGTAGACCACCAGATTCCTTTGCTCACCAACACCAAAGTAACCAAATTGTTTATCAAAGCTCTGCGCAAATACCGTAATTTAGACAATCTCCAAATCCGCCCCTGGTCAGAATACCAGACATAACAGGAATGGAGCCAACCCCATGCATGTCACTAATAACCACGATCGTGAGCATTAGTGACGTCCATTCTTAGTCTTAAAATATGGGTATAACTTGGGTTGCTTTTGGGCTGGTTTCTTGGTAAAATAGAGGAGTATACCAATACTCGAAATGGACGCGAAAACCCTTCAAAAACAGGCCCTAGAAGCCATAGAGCAGGCAAAGAGCCTTGCGGAGCTGGAAACGGCTTACAAGGCATTTTTGGGCAAATCCGGGCAGCTTACAGGGATACTGCGGGGACTGGCAGCCCTGCCCGACGAGGAACGCAAAACCCAGGGGAAAGAGGCCAACGAACTGCGCGATTTGTTGGAGCAGCATTTTGCTGCCAAAAAGCGCGAAATCCAGGAGCAGGGGGTCCTGGCTTCAGACAGTGCCAAAATAGACGTTACTGCCCCCGGCAAGCGTATTGCCAAAGGGCATTTGCACCCCTTAACCCTTATCCAGCGCAAAACCCAGGAAATTTTTGGTTCTATGGGTTTTGAAGTGGTAGAAGGCCCCGAAATCGAAACCGAATGGTACAACTTCGACGCGCTCAATATTCCCTCGGGCCACCCCGCCCGCGACTTGTGGGACACCTTTTGGTTGAAAGATTCAGACAAGCTCTTGCGCACGCACACCTCGCCGGTACAGGCTCGCTACATGGAAAAGCACGAACCGCCCTTTCGCATTATTGCTCCCGGCCGCATTTTCCGCTACGAAGCCACCGACGCCAGCCATGAAATTAATTTTTACCAGCTCGAGGGCTTAATGGTGGGCAAAGAAGTTTCGGTGGCAAATTTCAAAGCGGTTATAGAAGAATTCTATCGCCAGTTTTTTGAGCGCAAAGTAGAAATTCGCTTGCGCCCCAGTTACTTTCCTTTTACCGAACCTTCTTTTGAAATCGACATGCGATGGGGGAAGGAAAACTGGCTCGAAATGATGGGGGCCGGCATGGTACACCCCAATGTGTTTAAAGCAGTAGGGTATATTCCCGACGACTGGCAAGGCTTTGCTTTTGGCATGGGGCTCGACCGATTAGCCATGATGAAATACCGCATACCGGATATTCGCTTGCTTTACAGCGGAGATTTGAATTTTTTGAAACAATTCTAACATGTTATTTTCTTATAGCTGGCTGCAACAATATACAAAAGACAAGCTCCCAACGCCAGAAAGATGTGCAGAGCTTTTGAATATGCACGCTTTTGAAGTCGAGACTGTCGAAAAGAAGGGAAAAGATACCGTACTCGATATTGACGTGCTGCCAAACCGCGCGCACGATTGCTTGTCGCATGTTGGCATGGCACGCGAGCTTGCAACAATTTCCGGCAAAAAACTCGCGCTGCCCAGGGCAAAAGACTTGCAAAAACAAAAAGGTTCTTTGCCGCAGCTTTCCGTACAGGTGCAGTCTTCCCAGCTTGTGCCCCGGTACACCGCGTTGGTAATCGAAGGCGTACAAATACAACCCTCGCCCAAATGGCTCAAAGAACGCTTGCAAGCGCTTGGCGTAAATTCCATTAACAACGTGGTAGATCTTACCAATTATATTATGCTGGAAATCGGGCAGCCCTTGCATGCATTCGACTACGACCAAATACAAAAACACAAAATGCTCGTGCGCGCTTCTGGCGAAACAGAAAAAGTGCAAACGCTAGATGACCAAACTCTTACCTTGCCAAAAGGCACGCTTGTTATCGAAGACGGGCAAGGCTTAATAGACTTAGCCGGCATCAAAGGAGGGCAACGCAGCAGCATTTCTGCGCAAACAAAAAATATCGTATTGCAGGCTGCAAACTTTGAAGCTGCAACCATTTACAAAACCAAAAAACGTCTCAAATACTCCACGCAGGCAGCCGACATATACGCCCACGGCATCGACCCCAACCTTACCACAGAGGCTCTTGGCCGCGCCCTCTATTTGCTTGCAGAATGGAAAATAGGCGGCAAAGTGGTACAAGTTATTGATCTCTACCCCAAAAAGGTAGTGCCCGCCACCATTCGCCTGCACCACGCGCATTTGGAATCTGTTTTAGGAATCGCGGTGCCCGCAAAAAAAGTGCAGTCGTTATTGTCGCAGCTTGGCTGCCAGATAAGAGAGATGCCCAAGCAGCGATTTATGGTTTGGGAAGTAAAACCTCCCACCCGAAGAATGGATTTGCAAATCTCAGAAGACCTTATCGAAGAAATCGGGCGCTTGTACGGGTTTGCAAAAATCCCATCGTCTCCGCCCTTGGTGGCGTTGTCTTCGCCGCAAAAAAACCAGGAAATCGCCTGGCGCGAGAGAGTGCGCGACGCTTTCTCCAGCCAGGGTTTTTACGAAACCTATACCTATTCCCTCATAGGAGTCAACGACCTTGCTGCCTTCCGCTATTCAGAACAGGAAAAAGCGCGGCTTGTGGCTTTGCAAAACCCGACAAGCGCCGACTTTGCTTACATGCGAGACAGCCTATTGGAGAATTTGGTTAAGAATGTAATGCTCAACGAAAAAAAGTTCAGCCAAATCCGGCTTTTCGAAATTGGGAAGGTTTTCTCAAAAGACAGCAGACAATTGAAAGAAACTCTTATGCTGGGCGCCGTGCTGGCAGGCGAAAGTTTTTACAGTGCCAAAGGAGTAATAGATTTTCTTTTCGAGAGTTTAGGCATAAGCGGGGTTTGGTATGACGACTATAAAGCAACTCCGGAAAAAAGCAGACCTATCTTGTGGCAAAACGGAAAATCTGCCGAAATAAAGGTAGGTTCTGAAGAAATTGGGTTTGTGGGAGAAATTTCTTTTGGCATAAGTCTTAACCTTAAAATATCAAAGCCCGTTGTGGCTATCCACATACACATGGAAAAACTTGTGCAGCTGGCTACCGAGGAAACAGAATACCTGCCTGTCTCAAAGTTTCCCGCGGTTGTCCGCGATATTGCCGTATTGGTGCCGCCCGCAACAAAAGTTGCGGAGTTAATGAACACCATAACCGCAACAGGGCAAAGCCTCATTCGCGATATTGACCTGTTCGATATGTACGAGGGAGAAAAAGAGGCAGGCGGCAAAAAAAGCCTTGCTTTCCATTTGGTGTACCAATCCGACAACAAGACATTGGAAAATAAAGAAGTCGATACCCTACACAACAATATTATTAAGCAAATCGAAAAAAATCCCTTATGGCAAGTAAGAAACTAAACCAACCAGCGAAAGAGAGCGGATACGGCGCCAAAGACATTCAGGTTTTAGAAGGGTTAGACCCGGTGCGCAAGCGTCCGGGCATGTACATTGGTTCCACCGGCCCCGACGGCCTGCACCACTTAGTTTGGGAAGTGCTCGACAACAGTTTGGACGAGGCAATGGCAGGATACGCCAAAAATATCGAAATTCGCATGCTGCCAGACAACCGCGTGCAGGTTTCAGACGACGGCCGAGGTATTCCTGTAGAAAAACACCCTCAAACCAAAAAATCCACCTTAGAAACAGTGCTCACAGTGCTGCACGCAGGTGGCAAATTTGGTTCTGGAGCCTATAAGGTTTCTGGCGGATTGCACGGAGTAGGAGTTTCGGTAGTAAACGCTTTGTCGATATATCTGAAAGCCGAGGTTTCGCGCGACGGAGCAACGTACCAGCAAGAATACAGCAGAGGGAAACCAAAAAGCCCGGTAAAGAAAACGGGAACTTCCAAAAAAACAGGTACAACCATTACATTTGAGCCAGATCCGGAAGTTTTCAAAGAAATTAAGTACGACACCAAGCGCATCTTGCAGCACTTGCGCCAGCAAGCCTATCTTACTTCGGGAGTGCGCATTACATTTGTCGATGCCAGAGAAAAAGAACACGACACCTATGCCTTTTACTTTGAAGGAGGTTTGGCTTCGTATGTAAAATACCTTACCAACGGCATGGCTCCCATGCACGAGAACATTTTTTATGTGCGAGGGGAGAAAGAAGAAATTATTGTGGAGGTGGCAATGCGCTATACAAGCGAATTCGAAATTTACGAAGAAAGCTTTGCCAACAACATCCGCAACCCGGAAGGCGGCACGCATATTACCGGTTTTCGCTCGGCTCTTACGCGCTCCATTAACGACTACGCCAAAAAGAACAACGTGCTCAAAGGAGAAGACACGCTTACCGGCGACGACGTACGGGAAGGAATGACTGCGGTGGTATCGGTAAAAATCAAGGAGCCGCAATTTGAAGGCCAGACCAAAGCAAAGCTCGGCAACCCGGAAGCTAAAACCGCGGTGGAATCGGTAGTGGTGGAAGCCCTCAACGATTTCTTTGAGCGCAACCCGCAAGACGCCAGAGCCATTGTAGAAAAATCGCTTCTTGCTTCGAAAGCCAGAAAAGCAGCAAAAGCCGCACGCCAAACCGTTCTTCGCAAGGGCATACTAGAAGGCTTGGCTTTGCCTGGAAAATTGGCAGACTGTTCTTCGCGCGACCCGGAAGATTCGGAACTTTACCTGGTAGAAGGAGAATCTGCCGGAGGGTCTGCCAAGCAGGCGCGCGATAGGCGATTTCAGGCAATTTTGCCCTTGCGCGGAAAAATCCTCAACGTGGAACGGGCCCGGCTCGACAAAATCCTGGCGTCCAAAGAAATTCGCTCTTTGGTTATTGCGCTGGGAGCCGCCATTGCAGAAGACTTCGACATTGAAAAAGTCCGCTACCAGCGCATTGTCATAATGACCGACGCAGATGTCGACGGCTCGCACATTCGGGCGCTTTTGCTTACCCTGTTTTACCGGTATTTCAAGCCGATAATTGAGCGCGGATATTTGTATATTGCACAACCCCCGCTGTACAGCATTCAACTAGGCAAGGGCGACATTCGATACGCTTACAACGAGGAAGAAAAGAATCGCATTGTCGAGGAAATCAAGAAGCAAAAAGGGGATCGGGCAAAGGCAAAGAGCGCCAAAAAAGCTCGCGAAACCGCAACGCAAGAAACAGAGGGAGGCGACGAACCAGCCGAACAGACGGAAAAAGTCAGCGGAGTAAACATTCAGCGCTACAAAGGTTTGGGCGAAATGAATCCCGACCAGCTCTGGACTACCACCATGAACCCGGAAAACCGCATGCTCTGGCAGGTAGCCATTGAGGACGCCAAAGAAGCCGACCGCATCTTCGACATCTTAATGGGCGACGAGGTTTTGCCGCGTAAGAAGTTTATTCAGACATACGCCAAAACCGTGCAAAATCTTGACATTTAAAGCGCTTGACACCAAGGAATGTTTCTGATACACTTGAGCCATACAAAGTGGCCCTCGGGGCCGTTTTAAGATAGAAAAGATACCCATATGAAAATCACAAATCCGGTTGCCCAAATTCCAGGCATTCTCAATTTCTTCAAGGAAGTAAAGGTAGAAACCACGCGCGTAAACTGGCCCACCAGAGAAAAAACCATAAAAGACACGGTTATCGTAATTGTCTTTGCTGTGGTAATCGCTATTTTTTTAAGCGTTTTTGACTACGCGTTTCAATTTCTACTGAACGAATTTGTAATCTAACCTATGCCCAAACAACAAGTAGTAGGAGAACGAAACTGGTATGTCATTCATACCTATTCTGGATACGAAGACGCCGTAACTCGAAACCTAAAGCAAAGGATCGAGTCTTTGGGCATGGAAGACAAAATTTTCCAGGTACTGGTACCCAAAGAAAAGAAAATTAAAATTAAAAACGGCAAGAGAAAAATTGTGGAAGAAAAGATTTATCCGGGCTATGTGCTGGTAGAAATGATCGTAACCGACGACTCCTGGTACGTGGTGCGTAACACTCCCAACGTAACAGGATTTGTGGGATCAGGCACCACTCCTATTCCCGTATCGAACGAAGAAATCCAGTACCTGCAAAACCGCATGGGCGTGGAGTCTCCTCACTACGAAATCGAAGCGGAGCCTGGCGACAACGTAAAGATTATCGACGGCCCGTTCAAGGATTTCGACGGCCGGGTTTCCGAAATCGACAAAGAACGCGGAAAAATCAAGGTCCTGGTAAACATGTTTGGAAGAGATACCCCCGTAGAATTAGATTCATTACAAATCCAAAAATTATAATATGGCAAAACCAATAAAAGCGGTAGTAAAACTTCATATCGCAGCAGCCCAGGCAACGCCTGCTCCCCCCGTGGGCCCGGCTTTAGCCCCTCACGGAGTGAACATGGGTGAATTTACCAAGCAATTCAACGAAGCCACGCGCGACAAACAAGGTTTTAAAATTCCCGTCGACATTACCATCTACAACGACCGGACGTTTACCTTTAAACTTCACCAGCCGCCGGCAGCCGAGTTAATCAAAAAGGCTGTGGGAATTGAAAAGGGATCCGGCACCCCAAACAAAAGCCAGGTAGCCACCATAAGCAAGGCCCAGCTCCGGGAAGTGGCCGAAAAGAAAATGGAAGACCTAAACACCGACAATATTGAGCAAGCAATGAAAACAATCGCCGGCACGGCCAAAAGTATGGGAATCAAAGTAGACTAATCACCACCCGCCCTTGAGGCGGGTTTTTCTTTCCTGTATAATGCGCATATATGATACTTTCAGACCAGGATATTCAAGCTACTATCGAAGAAGGCCGCGTGCGTATGGACCCTTACCCGGACTTTGAAAAGCAGCTGGGGCCGTGCTCGTTGGATTTACACTTGGGCAACGTAATGAAGGTGTTTAAGCCTTCACCATACCCTTACCTCGACCTTAAGCGAAAAGTGGACATGGAAAGCCTTATGGAAGAAATCGTGGTAGGGGAGGGCGACCCTTTTATTCTAAAACCAAACGATTTTGCTTTGGCCCTTACCAAAGAGGATTTTAGCCTGCCAGCAGACTTAATGGCCAGGCTGGACGGCCGCAGTTCTTTGGGGCGCCTTGGCCTCGTAGTGCACTCCACAGCCGCCAGGTTCGACCCTGGGTGGTCTGGCAAGGCTGTAATGGAGCTGGGCAATCTGGGTAAAATGCCTGTTATTCTATACGAAGGCATGCGCATTTGCGCCCTTACTTTTGAAACGCTCTCCTCCCCGGCCCGCGAGGCTTATGGCAGTTCAGAAAAACGCAAATACACCAAGCAGTCCGAAACCCCCAGCGCCAGCCGCATCTCCCAAGAATTTTAATTTGCCATTTTGCCGGTGGCAGGATCGTATAAGCCGCCGGCCACGGTAAGTTCTGCCTGAATAGGCGGATGTGGATCGTACCCTTCGAGCGTGACTAAATCGGCGCGAAAGTCGTCTATGGTTTTTACCGAGTCTGCAATAGTTACCTTCGGAAACGGCCTTGGTTCACGAGCAAGCTGCTCTTTTACCTGCTCCACGTGGTTTTCGTATATATGGTAATCGCCAAACGTATGGATAAACTCGCCCGGCTCGTACCCGGTTACCTTGGCCAAAATAATGGTGAGCAGCGCGTAACTTGCGATATTAAACGGTACACCCAAAAACATATCAGCCGAACGCTGGTACAGCTGCAGCGAAAGCTTGCCATCACGCTGGGAAAGTTGGTACATATTGTGGCAAATAGGAAAACGGCTGGCGTCTTCGTTAGTTGCCATGGTATACAAGTACTCCGGGTTCCACGAGTTCACAATAAGGTTTTTGGCATCGGGATCATCTTTGAGTTCCTTTATAGCCCAGGCTAACTGGTCTATGGTTCTGCCTGGAGTACGAGTAGGCCATCTGCGCCATTGTTCGCCATAGATGCGCGGGAGTTCTCCATGCTCTTTGGCAAATCCTGCGTCTTTCGCTATTTTTGCAACGTACTCATCTTTGGTAAGCTGGGGAAATTTTCCCTCGTCAGCTCTTTTCTTGTACATTTTATAGGGGTAGTCATCCCAAATATGGACATTGTTGTCTACTAAGTATTTAATATTCGAGCTGCCCGACATAAACCAGTATAGCTCGTGCAAAACGCCTTTCCAGTAGACTTTTTTGGTGGTAAGCAAAGGAAATCCCGCAGACAAATCGTATCGCGTTTGCCCTCCAAAAAGGCTATACAACACAATGTCGGTGCCTCTGTCTACCTTTTTTACTCCTTTATCAAGAACCTCTTTGAGCAAATTAAGATATTGGTATTCAGGATGCATTATGATACTATATCACAATGAAGGTTTTCATTATAGCAGCCATGACGGCCGATGGTTTTATAGCCCAACACTCGGGGCATTTGGCCAACTGGACCAGCAAAGAAGACAAGCAGTTTTTTATTGAAAAAACCAAGGAGGCCGGCGTGGTAGTAATGGGGTTAAACACGTACAAAACGATTGGCCGCCCCTTACCCGATCGGCTCAACATTGTATACTCCAAAACCGAGAAAGATTTACCCGGAGTAGAAGTTACCGAGGACGAACCCAAAAAACTCATCGAAAACCTTGCTAAGCGAGGTTTCAAGCAAGTGGCAATCACAGGCGGGGCCCAAATTTACACCATGTTTATGGAGGCTGGCCTTGTCGATACCATATATTTCACGGTAGAACCTGTACTGTTTGGACTGGGTATGGGGCCATTTACCAAAAAACTTGAACGGAAACTCAAGCTCGAAAAAACGCATATGCTTAACGGAAACTCGGTTGTTTTGGAATATAAAGTATTAAACGACAAAACATTATTATGAACCTCGGCATTGCAGAGCTTCACCGACTAGTAAAAGAAAACAAGCTGGTTGAAAATTTGTCGCAACGCGAGTTGGAAAACCCCGAAGGCGCGGGGTTTGACTTGCGGGTAGGAGAGTTATACGAAATTTCCGGCCAGGGGTTTTTGGGCGTTACCGAACGCGAAACCCCGAATATGACCTCGATTGCCAAATTTGAAGAAGGAAAAACACTCGAGGTAGCCTTAAAACCAAACACCTACTACATTATAAAAACCGTGGAAAGCGTACATATGCCAGAAGATCTTTTGGCTATTATGACGCCGCGTTCCACGCTGTTTCGCTCGGGCGTATATGTATTTGGCGGGCAAGTGCCGCCCGGATACGAGGGCGAACTCAACATGGGCATATATAATTTCCGACAAGAAGAGTTTCGGGTCGAAATGGGCGCTCGCGTGGTGCATATTATGTTTTCTGAAGTAAAAGGCAAGGGAAATATGTACCGCGGCCAGTGGCAGGGCGGGCGCACCACCACTAAAAACCGCGAGACGCAGGTATGACACAGACAAAAGGGAAATTTTTTGTTCTGGAAGGAATCGATGGCAGTGGAGGAGAGACGCAAAGAAAAAGGCTGGCGGACAGATTTCGCGAAAACTCTATACCGGCAGAGGTGCTGAAATATCCAGATTACTCGGGTCCCATTGGCAACCTTATTCACGAGTATCTTTACAACAAGTATGACTTTTCAAAAGAAGTGCAGGTGTTACTGTATACTGCGGATTTTCTAAAAGATAAGCAAAAAATCGAGCAGTGGAAAGAAGAAGGCAAAGTTATTATCGCCGATCGTTATTTTCTCTCTACGCTCGCGTTCCAGTGTTTACATGATGTCCCTATTGAAAACGCTCTTGAAATTGCTAAACTACTTAAACTTCCGGTTCCCGACCTAATTTTACTGCTCGACACCCCCGTAAAAACTTCTATGGAGAGGAAGAACAAGGAAAAATCCGGAAACCTGGATAGGCACGAGTCAAATGAGGCTTTTCTTGGCGAGGTGGCGGATCTTTACCGGCATCTTGCCGAAAACAACGTTTTCGCGCCCTGGAAAGTTATCGATGGAGAACAACCCATTGAACAAGTAACAGATTCTATATGGCAAGCTATATCCCCACAATTGGACTAGAGGTGCACGCGGAGCTTAAAACGCAGAGCAAGATGTTTTGCTCGTGCAAAAACGACCCTTTAGAGAAAGAGCCGAACGTAAACATTTGCCCCATTTGCATGGGGCACCCGGGCACGTTGCCGGTGCCAAACGAAACAGCCATTAACCAGGTTGTAAAAGTAGGTTTGGCGTTAGACTGCACTATTGCTGAATACTCCAAATTCGACCGTAAAAACTATTTTTACCCCGACCTTCCCAAAGGATATCAAATTAGCCAGTACGACTTGCCGTTTTGCGAAAAGGGCAGTTTAAAAGTATTTGACCGCGATATTTGCATTACGAGAATTCATTTGGAAGAAGATACCGGGCGTTCCCAACATCCAACCGATACTGATTATTCCCTGGTAGATTTTAACCGCGCGGGTGTGCCATTAATGGAATTAGTCACTGAACCAGATATCAGAACCGCAGAAGAAGCGGTTGAATTTGCACGTCAACTACAACTTATTCTTCGCTACCTTGGTGTTTCTGACACTGATATGGAAAGAGGACAAATGAGGGTAGAGGTTAATATTTCGCTTCGCCCGGAAGGTAGGCAAGAACTAGGCACCAAAGTAGAAATCAAAAACCTCAATTCCTTTCGTGTGGTGGAGCAGTCTATTGATTACGAGGTTAAGCGCCAAACCGAGCTTTTGGAAAAAGGAGAAAAAGTGGTGCAAGAAACCCGCGGCTGGGACAGCTCAAAACAGGAAACCTTTTCCCAGCGCGAAAAGGAATCCGCGCACGACTACCGCTATTTTCCCGAGCCCGACATCCCTCCCATAACTTTTAGCAAGGAATATATCGAATCGCTCCGCCTTGAACTCCCGGAGCTTCCCCAAGCTCGCCGCGCACGGTTTCAGCTGCAATATAATCTCAACGACAAACAGGCAGACTTGCTTATAAAAGATAAAGAACTGGGCGAGTATTTTGAACACGTAGCAAGCGAGCTCGCTACGCTGTTGCCGGAAAAAAACCTCGAAAAAGCAACAGAGCTCGCAATAAATTATATTACTTCAGACTTGCAAGGTTTGTTGGCCGGCATGTCGGTGGAAAGCGAGAATTTTAAGATTACAGCTGAAAACTTTGCCGAACTTATCCATATGATAACCGAAAGCAAAGTATCTTCACCTGCGGCAAAAACCTTGCTTAAAAAAATGTTTGAAACCGGCGCGGACCCCGACCATGTTATGCAGTCTGAAGGTTTAGCTCAAGTTTCAGATTCTGGCGAAATTGAAAAAATCGCAAAGGAAATTATTGCCAAGAATCCCAAAGCTGTCAAAGACTTTAAAAATGGTAAAGGGAACGCCCTGCAGTTTTTGGTAGGGCAAATGATGGCGCAAACCAAAGGAGCCATAAATCCTCAAACGGCAGAAGAACTTTTACAAAAAGAGTTATCATAAATTATGCCAAAAGAACTTTGGACAAAAATGCTAGGGGAAGGGGAGCGCGTTGTGTACGAATTTACCCTGGGCAGCAGATGGCGAAAATTGAGCATTGCCACTGTTGCCGCTCCTTTGCTTGCCGTTGCGATTACGCTGGGCTTTGTGGTGGGGTTTGACACGCCGTGGTTTGCCATTGCTCTGGGACTCTGGATTATTCTAACTGCGGGCTTGTTTCTTTATTATGAATTTTATTTGCCCGCTTCCCACTCTTACGCCTTAACCAACAAACGCATGATTATTCACTTGGGCTGGTTAAACACCCATACCACGAGCATTGAATACACCAAGATTACCGATACTTCTATTGCCCAATCCTTTGTCGACCGCATTCTTACCAATACCGGCAGCATTCATGTAAATACCGCTGGCACGTCTGGCCATGAAGTAGTACTCACCCATATTGAAAACCCGTTTGAGGTAAAGCGCAAACTCGGCGAAGTCGCCTAGAGAAATTTTTGTACTAATTTTTCTGCCTCTTTTTCGCTCTCGATCCAGT
>DASRUP010000051.1:0-12965 GCA_035655395.1 Minisyncoccota bacterium | reverse complement strand
GGCCGCGCTTATTTTACGAGAACAGAGCAGGGCAAACGCGTTGTTGCAGCAGGCGTGGCAGCTGGTAAACGGGTTGGAGGGAGAAGAATTTGTCGCGTTGCGAAGTGAACTCGAAGGCAAACTCGCTGAACTCAACAAAATTGAAGACTTGCAGGAACTCCAGGTAGTGCAAGGGGCAAGTTTGGCGAGTGTGGACGTAGACAAGGCTATCGAGGAACGAATTGCAGAGGCGTTGCCCTCTGATTCGCATGCGGCCGATGCTGAACGGTTTGGCCAGAGTGTGTATGTGCTTGAATCCAATACAGGAGAAATCTTCAAGTCCTCCGGCCTTACTGCCGGGGGCGTGAGTTTTACTTCGTGGGTGGAGCCAACTTCTCCCAGGAAACCTTTAAATGCAAAAGCAATCGCCATCGATGGAAACATTTGGGTGTTGGCGGCAAACAACGAGATTCACCGCTACTTTCGCGGCAGCTATCAGGAAACTATTGCTCTTGCGGTATTCCCTGCGCTCCAAAACCCTTTGCGTATAGAAACAAGCCCGCAAATTCCCTACCTTGCTATGTTAGAGCCAGAGCTGAATCGATTGGTTATTATCGCCAAAACAGGAAGCATTATAAAACAATACAGGGCAGAGGCATTTAAAAACGCGAAAGACCTTGCGCTTTCGCCAGACGGCAAATCGGTTTACGTAACCGACGGCCAATTGGTTTTCCAGGTTTTTCCAATTCCGTCTATTTAAGTTCTATGGTTGCTCCTGCTGCGTCGAACTTCTTTTTGAGTTCGGCAGATTCCTCTTTGGAAGCTCCTTCTTTTACCACCTGGGGGCCAGTGGCTGTCGCATCCACCAAGTCTTTCGCTTCTTTCAGCCCTTTACCGGTTGCGTCTCTTACCACTTTAATCACTTCGATCTTTTGCCCTCCTACCGCGGTGAGAACTACGTTGAACGAAGTTTTCTCTTCGGCTTGCTCTCCCCCGCCGTTACCGGCTGCTGGCATGGCCCCCATCATTATGGGAGCTGCCGCCGATACTCCGAACTTGTCTTCCAAAATGTGCACTAAGTCGGAAAGTTCGAGCACGGAAAGCTTTTCAATGCTTTCTACCAAAGACTTGAACTTTGCGGGAACCTCGACTTCTTTTTTTTCTTCGTCGGCCATATTAGTATAGTTATGCTTTTTTATCCTTCATTGCGCTAAGCGCGACTACCAGACCTTTGATGTTTCCTTGCAATACCGTGGCAAATCCGGATATTGGGGCGGCCAGAGTTCCCACGAGTTGGCCCAAAAGCTGTTCTCTGGTGGGAAGATTGGCGATAACCGTAATCTGGTTTGCACTTTGTATTTCATTTTCAAAATAACCACCCAAAATTTTCAGATTTTCATTGGTTTTCCCAAATGTGTGTGTGGTTTTCATTGGTACCACCGGATCTTCGAATGCGAATATGGCGGCTATCTGCCCTTGCATGCCTTTCAAATCCGCTTCAATTCCCTTTTCTTTCAGCACTTTAGAAAGCAGGGTTTTCTTTGCAACCACCAGGCGGGACCCCACTTGTTTTAACTGCTTTCGCAGATTGCTCATATCCGCTACCTTCAGTCCTTTATAGTCCACAAAAACCATTGCCTGCTGCTTGTCGAGGTTTTCCTTTAAGCTCTCGAGTATTTCTTGTTTTTGTTGTTTTGTTTTTGGCATATAAAAAATCTGCGGTCTCCGCAGACAAAAGCAAGGTAAATGTCGCTACCTCGGCAGGGTTTTACAGGCCTTGAGGCCAAACCTGCTGTCTACGGTTATGCGCGTATCTTAGCACAAGAGCACAGAATTCGTCAAGGGGCTAGCGAATATACTGGTTAGCTGCCGCCCTGTGCTGGTCAAAGGTCTCTGAAAACACGGTGGTGTTTATATTGGGCGACAAATAAAACCAATACGGGCTTTTGGCGGGGTGTAAGGCAGCCTTTATGCTTTCTATGCCCGGGTTGGATATGGGCCCCGGAGGAAGTCCGTAATTGGTATAGGTATTGTACGAAGATTTAACTTTTAGTTCCTCAAATGTTACCCGGTAATAGTTGCCTTCGCGCACATATACTATAGTAGAGTCTACTTCAAGGCGCATACCATTTTCCAAACGCTTCCACAAAATTCCAGATACCAGTTTTTTATCTTCCAAACTGCGAACTTCTTTTTCAATAATCGAAGACATGGTGATAGCCTCAAACAAGGTTTTGCCTTGGGCTTCAATGTCTGGCAGAACGGGATCAATGTTGTTTTCAAAATTGCGGAGCATGCGCCGCACAATGCTTTCGGGGGTTTCCTGCGCCGTAACTTCATAGGTGTCGGGAAATAAATATCCTTCGAGGCTTACATAGTGAGGTTTGCCCGCAAGAAAGTCAAATTCTTCAGAAAAATCTTGAGGGCGGCTAGAAGCGGTTTCGTCCCGGTAATCCACGCCGGGGCGCCCTGTTACCGTAAAAAATTCCTCCTGCGTAAAGAAGCCGCGGTTTTCAAATTCCTCTGCGATATTCCGCAAGCTCCACCCCTCTTTTATGGTAATTGTTTCCTTTACAATATCGCCTTTGGCAAACTTGTTTGCAATTTCGTGCGTGCTTAAGGCGGGAGTCAACAGGTAGTTCCCTGTTTGGAGTCTGCCGTATTTTCCTGTTGCAATGGTGTAGAGCGAAAACATAAAGCGCGAACGAATAAGTCCTTGCGCTTTGAGCCTCGAGGCAACCTGGAATACGCCGTGCCCTTCCTCAAGAACAAACGGAGTCGGGTCGGCGGCGGCGCTTTTCAAGGGAAGAAAAATTTGAATAAAAATAAAAATTGCGCAAGCTAAAGCGATACCGCCCGTAAACCCGACGAGAAACTTAATTCGGGATAAACGGTACAAAAACAAACCCCGGGTACTCTTTTTCTTGAAAGTTGCTTTCATTTTGCTTAGTAAAAGCCCAGAGGGAGTTTTGTATGGGCACAACAATTCTCCCGTTAACCTTTAGCTGTTCTTTCCACGCTTTTGGCAGTTCTTTTTGAGGAAGGCTTGCAGAAACGAGGATGCCGTCATATGGGGCTTGTGTATTGTACCCTTCGTCGCCATTTCGACATAGTATGGTGGCAATCCCCTTTTCTATAAAATTATACTTGGTTACGTTCGTTTTTCCAAATTCGGCAAGCTCCGGCAATACTTCTATGCCGATTACCTTTCCTGTTGGCCCCACAATATGCGAAAGTAACGCTGTGGTCCAGCCCGATCCTGCGCCAATATCGAGTATTTTGTCTCCAGGTTTTGGTTGGAGTTTTTCCAGCATAAATGCAACCACGTAGGGTTGCGAAATTGTCTGCCCCGACCCTATGGGTAAGGCTTGGTCTACGTTTGCTAATTCTTTGAGTTCGCCGGGGACGAAGTCTTCCCTTTTGATTTGAGCGAACGCATTACGGAGAGTTTTTTCCATAGCGGTAGTCTGTCGATAATCAATTTGCCGTTTAAATGGTCTATTTCGTGCTGGAAAATGCGTGCCATTAAGCCTTCAGCCACAACCCGAACCTGATTTCCCGTTGGAGTCTGGCATACCACCTCTACTTTTTCTGCGCGTTTTACGGGCACAAAAATTCCTGGCAGGCTTAGGCAGCCTTCTTCCTCCGGGCTCATCCTCTTGGATTTTTTGGCTATAACAGGATTCAAAAAGGCAAGGGGTTTTCCGTGCTCCCCGGATTCTTTTGCCGTGTCGCGTGGGTTATCTGAAGTTTCTACGATAATAATGCGTTGGGAGATTCCAACTTGCGGGGCCGCGAGCCCTATTCCCTGATGCTCATACATGGCTTCTACCATTTCAAGAATAAGCTTTTTGACTTCGGGGTTTATGCGCTTTACTTCCGCTGCGCGTTTTTTGAGAATGCTTTCTGGATACCTTGTAATAGAGAGTTTTGTCATAAACAACCTTAATATAGCAGGTTTTTTGCTATTCTGCCACTTGCGGTTACGGTGTATCAAATCAACGAAACCCTTGATTGAAAAACAAAACGGGTTGAGAATGGCTGTAAAAAGCACATGGTCAACCCTATAAAGAGGGCCTGTGGAGAGATCTTACGATCAAGCCCAATTAGAAAATGTTACTGGGAACAGACAACGAGTTTATTTGCCTTGAGGGACGGGGCGCGTTCTGGGACATCTGGTGGCTTTACTAAACCGCCTCGGAAAGCGTCGCGCACCTGTCCATCGTAGTCATTGGCAACTCGCTCGTAGTTATTCTGGAACGCCAGCAGGTGACTTCGTCTTTGCTCTACTGTGTTGGAATCTGCGTTAGCATTATTGGATTCTTGGAGCGCAGTTTCTGCGTTGCAAACATTCCGAGCAATGGCTTCAAGGTCTTCTATCGTGTCGTACGCGAACCGCCATTGAGCTTGGACGTTTTCAGGGCTAGCAACGTCACGGCCGGCCCCAACCCAGGCAAAGACGAAGTTTAGTGCCCCAATCACAACCACGAGTAGCACTACAATCCCAATAACCCTGAATACCCAACCCCAAGGAAAATTGTACTGGGATGCCGTGCGTTGAACGTTTCTCCATCCTTCTGGTCCGTTTTGTTGTGACATTATATCCTTCTCGCTATTTAGATGCTGCCTTTGAGAGTACGGCCATGGCTTGAGCTTTAAGCTCGGCTGACTTGGCTGCTTTTTCCGGGTCAGGTACGTCCAGCTTGGTTTCTTTTTTCAAGACGGCGATTTCGTCATCAATTACTTTTGCTGCTTGTAGTAGTGTACGAGCTTCGTTATGGATCTGCAGAAGATCTTGCGCTACCTCTACAACAATTTTGGTTTCGTTTCTCTGCCAGACCCTAGGCGCTGTCGTACAAAACGCGGCCAGATCTTGGAATTCATCATAGGTCGTACGTGTTGGATCGAACCCATAGCGATAGTCGCCCGAATGCCCATACATACCATCGGCACCAGGCTTTTCTGGATGATAGCCTCTGCCGCTATTGTTATCTCGCCATTCCGTTGGGTAAGGCCGTTTGTCGCCGCTCGTTAGCTTTCCCGCGATAGGTTCAGTGAAGGGTTGTTGCCCTACCGTAGGTGGAAAGAATGTACACCATAGAATAGTGGATGGATCGTCAGCAATTATTTGCCGATCGTCGTAGTTTTGGAACTCAACATCATTTTGAGGTAGGTAACCACCTCGTGCTAGTGCTCTTGCTTGCGCCGCTATTTGGTTTGCATTCTGCTCATCCTCGCATTCAGCACCAAGAAGAGTCAGGGCAAGAGCAAGAATAGCTAGCACCAGAGAATAGGGTTTCCACTTAAACATTCGTTGCACCTCTTATTGTTTAGATCACTTTCTCCACAAAAGTGGTCGTTTGTTAAGGAACATCAATATAATAGCACGCTTGCTTATTAATGTCAAGGTTTTTATCTTGGTCAAGTACGTACGTTTAAATATGTGGCAGGGGTGGAGGGAATCGAACCCCCGACGAAGGTTTTGGAGACCTCCGTGATACCACTTCACCACACCCCCCAGAACCCGCCGATGAGACGGATTATTTCTTTGTTTCCTTGTGCATGGTGCGCTTTTTGCAGTGACTGCAGAACTTTTTCAACGCCAACTTCGATTCGGTTGCCTTTTTGGACTTCCGTACAAAGTAGTTAATATACTTGCAGTCTGCGCACTGGAATTTGGCATAAGGTTTTTTCTTTGCCGCCATAACATTAATTGTCGATTGTTAATTGTTTATTGCTTCTGACTTTGAGCCGAGACCGGGAATTGAACCCGGGACCTCTTTCTTACCAAGAAAGCGTTCTGCCACTGAACTATCTCGGCTTTGAAGTGGGCCGGGAGGGATTCGAACCCCCGTAGCCGTGAGGCGCGTGGTTTACAGCCACGTGCAATTGTCCACTCTGCCACCGACCCGTTCCTTAAAATCCTAACACAAAATCTCCTACTTTTCAACTGCTATTTGATAATCTTTCCGTGCTTGGTTCTCCACTCCTCTATCTTTTTGTGGTTGCCCGACATTAATACTTTGGGGACCTTCCAGGTGGAAAATACTTCAGGTCTCGTATACTGCGGATACTCCACAAATCCTCCGTCTTTGATGTGTTCTTTTAAAAATTCCTCTTTTCCAATAACACCGGGTACCAGTCGGGCCACCGTTTCGGTAACTACCATAGCAGGCAGTTCGCCCCCCATTAAGTCGTAATCCCCTATCGATATTTGCTCGCCTGCAATATATTTGCCGACGCGTTCGTCCACTCCTTCGTACCTGCCGCAAACCATAATAAGTTGATCAAGCTTGGCATATTCTGCAGCCTTTTTCTGCGTAAACTTTTTCCCCCTCGGCGTAAAAAGAAGAACTTTTAATTTCGAGTTTTTAATTTTTAAACTTCCTACTGCTTTATAGATAGGTTCGGGTTTCATTACCATTCCCAAACCCCCGCCAAACGGGCTGTCGTCTACGGTTTTGTGCGCGTCCTGGGACCAGTCGCGCAAGTTGTGCGCGCGAATTTCCAAAAGTTTTTTCTCCTGCGCGCGTTTTAAAAGCGACTCTTTAAAATAAGAGTCAAAAATCTCCGGGAAAATAGTTATAATATCAAACCGCATAGGGGCTTAAATGAAAACGGGCTGCCATATTGTTATGGTAGCACCGTTTTCTCGAAGTTCAAATTTCGCGCTAGATGTTCAAATCACCAAAAGATTCTCTGGGTGCGCGTGGTCCTCTACCGCCCTCTGGCTCCTCGATTTTGAGGTTTACTCTGGCGTGAGCTTTGAGGCCTGCGATACGAACCAACGTGCGAATGGCTCTGGCGGTAGAACCCTGGCGGCCAACGATTTGGCCCATGTCCTGGGCATTCACTTTTAGCGTAAGCAAGACGCCCATTTCGTCTACCTTGCGGTCTACGGTTACGTCGTTTGGGTTATCTACCAGCGACTTCACAAGGTATTCCAACATCTCCTGGTAGTGAGGTATCTCTTCTGCCATATTTCAGTAAACAGTTATCAGAAAACAGCTAACAAGTTCGACCTTTTTCCGTTTTCCTCTCGGAAGGTCGCTTCCGTCCGGTCCGTCGTGATTCCGGCGATTCTGCGACTCTCTTATTGTATGGCTGGTCTTCCTGCTTGTCAAGGGTATGCAAGACCAGAAGTGCTTTCGCAGGAGAAACGCGTAGCGTAGCTACGCATGTGGAGAGAGCTGGCCCTTGCGGGCAAAAACGGTCTCCTACGAAAGCGCTTCTAGTCTCAATATAATTGGGTCAGATAGAGAGCCGGAGCTCTCTATCTGACCATAGGGGTTTTCTTGGTTTTGTTGACCCTGCTGATCCAGCAGCGTCACGCCAAACCCAATTGTAATGAGAACAAGAACAATAATTAAAAATATGATGGTTTCAGACCGCATTTCTACTCCTCTATTTTAAGGTCCGCCAAAATCCATAATATCATATCTTTTACAAACTTTGGCGGAAACAGAATTCTTTTTATTCTGTTATAATAGGTACAGAGCTGGCTGGCGGTTTGCAATATGCACAACCAGCTCTGTTCTTGGGCAGCGGGGGCTTCAGCTTCCGCTGCTTATTTGTTGGTGGGGATTCGAATTCCGTGCTCTTTGAGTTTTGCACGGATTTCGTTCCAGCCTGGACCGTGGAAACTTAGGTGTCCGCGATCCGCTGCTTCTTGTACAGATATCATCTTTCCTGTAGCGAACCAGTAGATGATCTGATCGTTACAGTAAAGTATGGTTGCGGACGCCATTCCAGAGGAAGGAGTTCGGTCTTGGGGACACTTCGAAAAGTCGAAACCGGCTTTACCCTCGGGTCCTTGCGCCCCAGGCTGGCCAGCCACAATCACATTTCTCAAACCTTCGCCGAAGCGCGGGTCATCGAATACGGCATCCCGAACTTCTTCGGCAGTGGGAGCAACTCCGGCAAGCCCTTGCGGTCCAACTGGACCCTGTTCTCCCCGATCGCCCTTGACACCCGCTGGTCCTTGCTGTCCGGGCTGTCCGACAACCGGATTTGCGCCAAAATAATTATTTACCGCCCTTTCCACCTGTTCGTCCGAAGCGGTTACCGCTGAGGTCTCTGTGGGTGCCTCCTGGCCGTTGAGTATCACGGCTATAGCTATGAGAGCCCCCAGAATTCCCCAGAACGGTGCGATGGCAAATAGGAGTTTAGACCATGGGATATCGAATTTGTTCCTAATTTCCATGGTCGGGGTGTCATTTCCAGAAGGCACAGCACGTTCGGTCTTTCCATTGCCCGCTGTGGAGTGGTTGTGGATTGTGACTTCCGAAACCGCTTCGGCATCTGCCGTCGCGGTCGCGGAGGGGCTACCGCCGTTCGCGTGAGTTTCCGGGATGTAAACCTCCTCCCAGGATCCATTGAAGAAGCCCATTGTTTTTCCGTCGGGGGTGACTTGTACCGGGATTCCTGGTTCCAAAGCCCTCATGGTTTTTCCTCCCTATTCCGTATATTTTGGCTTGAAGCCCGAGGTAAAGACAAATAAATAATTAGTTACATAACGAACTGTTGCCTTCACTTCGGGCTCCAAAACATTGTAATGTGCAAGTTGGGGCTACTCCCACCAAACTTCGCCATAAGCATAGTCGAATGGTGAGTTTTGGTAGGAGAGGGAATGCGTTGATATAATCGTTACATTCCCTCAAGTTTTGGAGAGCATAGTTGCCTCCTTAATGAACTTCCTCTTTTATTCGTCTTGCCGCGGAAGTGGTATCGGCTCGACTACGACCAGAGGATGGCCGCTTTCCATGCATTGCACAGAACGGTATCGTCTTTCGCGAGGGTTAACCGCCGTTTCGGTATCCCTCCTGCGTCTATACCCGCGACTACGAGACTTCCAAACTCTTCGTTGCTTCACCAGGGCATAGAGACTCACCGACTATCTTGCGCCAATTTTTCAGGCCGCAGAGGACAATCAGCAGGGTTTACTAGCTTTCGCTAGCGGTGACCCCTTAAGGAATGAGAAACTTACGTTAGGGGGGTGGCCCAGACCTTCTTGTTCCAACACTGAAGTCTGGGGCAAAGGGCGCCTTCCTTAGTAGGATTAGCGCAGTAAAATATTTTTCCGCAGTCGGTGCATTTGAAATTGCATCGACATTCCATCGACTCCCACAATTCAGTGAATTCTGCGGGAGTCATCCCGGCCCCTTCGGACAAATAGATGGTCCAACCCCGTGCCCGCGTGTCCTGGTGCCGTGGGCATGCGTGCCACTCTGGTCCTGCACCTGCGAGGACGATCCGGGTTTCGGCAGATTGCCGAACCCAACTGGCACTCCCGTTTGAAGATCCCCCGCCAACGTACCCGATTCCATCTACATATTCGTAGATAGATTCAGGAGTTACGATTATTGGGTTAACCCCTTCGATAAAGATACCGTTCACCACACCCCGAAGGGTGCAGCGGTCGGTTCTGGTTGGCCAGTATAAGTACCGGCTCCAAAGTTCGTAACTCTTTACCTGCGCTACCATAATTCTTCTCCTTCAGAGAAACTTCTTTCCGTCCGGTAAGTTTTCCGGAACGGCAAGGAAACTACAAAACTTGTAATCTCATTGCCATCCCGGAAGTTGTTTCAAGGTGCTTTATGATCTTACTTTTTATTAAGACCAGAAGTGCTTGCGGAGAAGGGATCACTCCTCTACAACCACTTCCAACCTTAACGGTTTAATCTTTTACAGTCTACACACTAACTCTCTCCTTTTTAATTTACTTTTCCACGCTTTGGTCTGCGATTTTGCAATCCCAGGCTAAAGTTTGGGAGCGAGGGGGAAAGTTTTTTGGGCTTTCCTCCTCGTTTTGTTGGGTTAGGGTTTGCTAATAAAAGATTTAAACTTTTGTATTTGTCTCTCGAGGCCTCCTTTCTGTTTTATTTCTTTGGAGAATTGCTCCCCTACTACTATCTCTCCATTCGGTAAGTAGACTACGGCAAGCCGTTTCTGTCCATCCAAATAGTACGTAGTAATATGGGTTTTTTCGTTTGGCGCGTCTCTCCCCACGAGCGTTGATACCCGCACGGATTTCGCCATACCGGTTTCCTTTTTTCCCTCCCCCAAAATAATTTGTGCTGTCGTGGTTCTCTATCCCACGCTTCAGGTCACCATTCGACTTGCGCTCAGGGCAAGTAATCTGCTGAACTAAAGTGTGAGTGGAGAGGGAGATTTGAGTTTTACGTCATTTCTCCCTCTGCCTTACTGATTGCGTGTGGTGAGCCACGCAGTTCGCCGTAGTTACCGACGGTTCTTAATAATCTCTTGGAGAAGATTGGGAACATAGGAGGTGTGTTTCTTCATAACTTTGTATCCCCGATCCTCGGCAAGTTTGTGGGCTCGCCAAAAGTTTCTCTTGGCTGCCGTGACGTCCTTATTGACCTGCCCTAGAGATCTTGCCTGCTTAAGGAGATTCCTCTCCGTGCTCTGCAAGGTGTCCCCTCTCGCCGGTTTTTCCTCGAGGATACTCTGTTGCAGTCTGCAGAAGTAGGAGAAAGTTTCTGCAAGGGTCTGGAGTTTAGCGTCTACAATTTCCTGCTCGTGGTCGCACATCCCATCTAGCCGGGATGGACGGAATCCGAAAGTCTTTTTGAAAGCCATTCCTAGAATATCCATGTTTCTCCTTATTGCCGTTCTTCGGCAATTTATCTCGCCGAGCGTTCTTTTCCGTTCTTCGGCACTCGACGAAAGCTTTAGACTGCAATATTTCACCATATTGTTCGTCTTCAGCAATTTACTCTAGGCTATAGGGCAAATTGCCAAAGACGATTTTCTTAATGTGCTGTATCTTCCCGCTTCAGGCCGCGATCGTTTTTCGATCTCGGGCTCAAGTGGGAAGGCCTAGGCAAGAATTAGATTCTGCTTTCGGCCTTTGATTGAGGAGGTGTCGTGGTGGTTTACCTGGCGAGTGGTACTATCGTAGCACTCCCCGGGCGTTGAATCTGGACATAGTCTCGGTGAGCCTCGACTCGCCATGCCAGTCCTTCTTGAAGACTGTAGCTGGAGATTGAACGAATTTCATCGCCCACAACTCCATAGGCTACGGCCAAGGAGACGGTGTGGAGATCCTCGGAGTAGGCGGAGAGGTTCTTCTCCCATTTCTCCAGATTTTCGCGGCACTCGGTGAGAGCATCGCCGTTGATGTCCGTTTGGTAAGCTTCGGCGTCGGCTCTTAGCTGGATATGCTCCAACGTGTTCTTCAGAGCTACGATCTGTCCGTCTTTCTGAATTCCAGTCCAGGTCATAACCCCCAGGGCTGCCAGTGATGCTACCAGGAATACCGACAATATCGCTATCGCTATTACCAGGTTCTTAACCATTGTGTAACCTCCTTTAGGTGCTGCCTCCTCATTTGGCTATTGCCTAATTGATGAGGAGAAGAGTATTTTGGAATTTCCAACCTACTCTTCTGCCCACCTAACTAAATAGCTCTCGTCCAAATGGAGAGAGCTATTGTTCAAGCTTCAAATTGAGATTTTATTGCCGGTGGCTCTCTCCTTCCACTGGCAAACCATCTGTTATCGTTGCTCATCAATATAGCATATTTAGGAGTAAATGTCAAGACCCCCGATAGAGGGGGTCAAAATAAGTCTAAGTAGGCGTATTTAAGGCTAAGTTAAGCGGTAGGCGCTTGTGCGTCTGGCTTTGGTTCCTCTGCCTTGGGTTCTTCCTGGGGCGTTTGAGGAGCCTCTGCTGGCTTTTCAGCCACGGCTGGAGCTTCTGCTGGCGCTGCTTCTGCTTTGGCTGGAACCAACTTGTGCTTGGCAATTTTGGTTCCTTCTATTACCTTGTCTGCCACAAGCATGTTATGTACCGTAGCCGAAGGTTGTGCGCCCACGGAAATCCAGTACTTTACCCTGTCCCCTTTGAGGTTGCGCTGTTTGGTTAAGGGATTATAAAACCCTACTTCCTCGACAAAACGGCCTCTGGTGGAGGATCGTCTTTTATCGGTTACCACAATCTTAAACGATGGCTGGTTTTTCTTGCCTGTTCTAAATAATCGAATGGTTAGCATGTCTTTAGTTCCAATGTTTGTTTTCTAATGCGTTTCTTGCCGCGGCCTGTTCCGCCTCTTGTTTAGACAATCCTTCTCCTTCGCCCGCAAGCTCTTTGTCGAGATACACCCCAACGCGAAAGCTTTTGGCGTGGTCTGGCCCCCACTCTTTCAGCACGCTGTAAGAAGGGGTTATGGCCACCTTTTCCTGTGCCAGTTCCTGGAAGTGCGATTTGGCGTCTTCGAAAAGCCGCGATTCCAGCACTCCGGGAAGTTTTGACAGTATATGCGTTATAATAAATTTCCCGGCACTTTTCAAGCCCTGGTCTAAATACAAAGATCCAATAAAGGCCTCCACCGTATTTGCCAAAATGTAGTCTCTGGCTTTGCCCTCTTCTTTGGCTTCGCCGTGCGAGAGCAGCAAATGGCTGTTAAAGTCCAGCTCGTGGCCTATGGCAGAGAGCATTTTGGTGTTTACCAGAGCCGCTCGCCAGGCTGTAAGCTCGCCTTCCGGCTTGTCGGGGTACTCTTGGAACAAATACTCGGTTACCACAAGTTCGAGCACTGCATCTCCCAGAAATTCGAGGCGTTCGTTGTGGGGCAAGTGAAAGTCTCGGTTTTCGTTGAGATACGATCGGTGAATAAACGCCTGCTCGAGCAACTCTTTATTTTTAAAAGAAATTCCCAGTCTTTTTTCAAGCGACGATAGGTCCATTATTGTGTTGTAGCTTCTAATTCACGGAATACCGTGCCTAGCACCCCGTTTACAAATTTACCGGAAGACTCACCGCTAAAATTCTTGGCAAGTTCGATGGCTTCGTTTATGGCTACCTTAGGGGGCACTTCTTCCTTGTTGCCGTAAATAAGCTCGTATAGGCCCAGGCGGAGCACGTTGCGGTCTACAACGGTAATCTGCGCTATAGGCCATTCGGGAGCCGCTTTTTCGATAATGGCGTCGATATACTCCATATTTTCTACCACGCCCGAGGCAAGC
>DASRUP010000050.1:0-7842 GCA_035655395.1 Minisyncoccota bacterium | reverse complement strand
GGGCCGCTATTATCGTAGTTGGCGCATGGTGGTTTTGGCCAAACCAAGGTGCCGCGCCCCAAGAAAACCAAGAGCAGGATGGTGAGTTAGAGCAGAATGAAGCAGCGGAGAATGAAGGAAATTCCCAGGAAGTGCTTGTTGGCGCCGCAGAAAGCGAGTCTGCATCTGTTTCTGAAATATCTTGGCAAAAGGACAGCGGCTCAAGAGTTATCAATGGTTCTGTCCCGTTTGTTCATACATTGAAAGATGGAAAAGTGAGCTTGTACTATTGCAGTGGTGACGAAGGGATCTTGTCTGCGATTTCTAACGACGGCCTGACGTTTGCAAAAGAGCCGGGAGTCAGAATTGCTCCGGGAGCAGGATTTGAATTAATCGTTTGCGATCCGACTATGGTAGATCTTCCCGATGGAAGAGTAAGGATGTACTACAAAGGCGCCAACAGCATGAACCCCGGGCCCGGACAATCTATCCACAAAGTTTTTTCTGCAATATCTTCAGATGGTTTATCGTTCCAGAAAGAAGGACTGAGGATAGATTCAGAAACGAACGGGGACAACGGTTGGGCTTCTGTCCCAGACGCGATAACGCTGCCTGACGGCCGAGTAAGAATATATTACGTAACCGCGTCAAACATGGAGCACGGAATTGGGTCGGCTATATCCTCCGATGGTCTTAATTTTGTAAAAGAGGCGGGACTTCGGGTTCCCAATTTGGTTGATCCCGCGCTGATAAGAATCGGTGATACATACCTGCTTTTTGCAGCCTCTATAGATGAAAGGTTTGCCGCGCTCCCCAAAGGAATCTATTACGCAGAATCGTCTGACGGGCTTCATTTTGGCGAACCGGTAGCAGTTTTCCAGGAAAATGACGTATATGATCCGTCTGTTTTGAAAATCGATGAGAATACCATACGCGTATTCTATGGGAAAGTCGTGCCTCCGCAACTACCTGCTGTTGAAAGCCACACCGGCCACATCGCCAATTAAATGGCAGACACCGTTCTTGAGGTTGAAAACTTAGTAAAAATGTACGACAAATTTAAGGCCGTCGACGGCATTTCTTTTCGCGTGCCCAAAGGGAAAGTTCTCGGGCTTTTGGGCCCCAACGGAGCCGGCAAAACCACCACCATACAGGTGTTAACAGGGATAACATCGGCTACGTCGGGGAAAATAAAGTATTTTGGCAAAGATTTTTCCCGGCACCGCCAACATTGCTTGTCGCGCATAAACTTTACCCCTTCTTTTAACACGTTGCAAAATAGGATTACCGTTTGGCAGAATTTGCTGGTGTATGCCCAATTCTATTCGGTAAAGAACGCAAGAAGCAGAATTTTGGAGCTTACTCGATATATGGAGATAGACGACCTTTTGCATCAGCAATTTTTGTGGCTGTCGGCAGGCCAAAAAACAAGAGTAAACCTGGTAAAAGCATTGATAAACGACCCGGAATTGATTTTAATGGACGAGCCTACGGCGTCGCTCGACCCCGATATTGCCGACAAAACGCTTACGTTTCTTGAGAGAATGAAAAAAGAAAAAAATCTTTCGATTTTGTACACAAGCCACGATATGAGCGAAGTTACCAGAATCTGCGACGAGGTAATCTTTCTCGACCACGGGAAAATCGTAGCCCAGGACACGCCCTTGAATTTAACAAAAATGGTTCAGGCCACAGAGTTGCGGCTGGTTTTTGAAGGCGTCAAAGGGCCAGTAGAAACCTACCTGAAAGAAAAGGGGCAGGAGTTTTCGTATCCCAATAAAAATACGGTTGTTATTAGAACCGAGGAGAAAATGATTCCTAAGCTCATTTTTGGGTTGGGTAAGGCGGGCGTCTTTATTGTTGACATCGAGGTAAAAAAGCCGACGCTGGAAGACGTGTTTTTACAAATAGCAAGAAGAGAAAAACATGTTTGAACGTTTGAAAGGAGTTTTATTGCAGGAGTATTTTATAAGCGTGCGCTCGCTTGAAGTTTGGTTTGATATGGTTTTTTTCCCGCTCGTGACTACGGTGGTCTTTGGGTTTGTGGCCAAGTATCTGTCGGGCGAAAACCTTTTGGCGGCAAGCTACTTGTTGCTCGGATTGCTTTTGTGGCATGTCCTTCAGGTTTCCCAATATTCAATGTCTATGGGAGTGCTCTGGAATGTATGGTCGAGGAACTTAAGCAATATGTTTATCACCCCTCTGTCTATTAAGGAGTATATTATTGCCGAAACTATTTCTTCCCTTATAAAGTCGTTGGGTATGTCGCTTGTGCTCTCCTTCACGGTGTATGTTGTTTTTGGATTCGATGTGCTCCAAATCGGGCTTCTTAATTACCTGCTTTATTTTATAAACCTTTCGCTGTTTGCGTGGGCTGTGGGAATTGTTCTGGTAGGGGTGATTTTTAAGTATGGTACACGGATTCAGGCTTTGGCGTGGAGCATTATATTTTTATTCCAGCCGCTTACGGCCGCATTTTTCCCGGTAAGCGTGTTGCCGTCTGGCATACGGGAGCTTGCTTTTGCTTTTCCGCCAACCTACATATTTGAGGCCGCTCGCGGGAACATTCTCGATGCAAGCCTCAACTTGCAATATGTAGGAATTGCGTTTATTCTAAACATTGTATACTTTGTTTTTGCGCTTGCTGTGTTCCATTGGATGTTCAAAAAATCCAAAGAAACTGGCCAGTTTGCAAGAAATGAAGGATAATTGAGGCGTAAAACAAAACGGCTCGAAATTTCGTTATTACACTATAATAAGCGTAAACAAGCAATAGTATGCAAAACAAAATTTTTATCGCCATTGCAGCAGTTGCAATTATAGGAGTGGGGGGATGGTGGTTTTTGTCACAGGGGGCGCAGAAGGAAGTATCGCAAGAACAGCAGCAAGAGGAGCAACAGGAAATGACAGGGCTAAATGATGAGGCAAACGACGGCGGAAACAATCCAGACAGAGAAGAGCCATCTGAAGGAAATCAGGGAGGTTCTGAAGAGATTGTGGTGCGCGCCACCGATAGCGGATACGAACCAAGCTCCCTGACAGTAAGCACTGGAACAAAGGTAACTTTTGTAAACGAAAGCTCCCGCCCCGTGCAGACGGCTTCCGATGTACACCCGAGCCACTTAATTTTGCCCGAGTTTGATGCTTTAGAAGGAATTCTATCGGGGCAGAGTTATTCTTTTACTTTTGGGAAAGTGGGTACATGGCGCTACCACAATCATCTAAGGCCGCAGCACACGGGAACCATAATTGTTGAGTAATGCGTTTTTTTGGAGAGTTTTTGAATACGTTTTTTACGATGTACCGGCTGATGCTCTATTTTTTGGGCACGCTGGTTGTCGTGGCAATTGTTTTGAGCGCCCTGGGTTTTCTGCCCTATAGGCCTTTGGACATTGCGCTGCAAACAATTGCCTTTGTGGCGTTGTGCTGGGCGGCAAACACCTTTCTGGCGCGCCTTGTCAAAACAAAACCGAATTTTGAGTCTCCGATTATTACGGCCCTTATTCTTTCTCTGATTGCGGGGCCGTTTTCTTTGCCCGAAGAATGGCTGCCGCTGGTAGTTATGGCAGGAGCCGCAATGGCTTCAAAGTATCTGCTGGTGAGGAGCAAGAGCCACGTGTTCAACCCGGCTGCCTTTGGCGTAGTGGTATCGGCGCTTGTGTTGCAATATCCGGCATCTTGGTGGGTGGGTTCAAAGTTCATGCTGCCTTTTGTGTTGGTGGGAGGTTTGTTAATGGTCCGAAGAATCCGGCGCTTTCCTCTAGTACTAAGCTTTTTGGGTTTGTATCTCGGGTTTCTCTCGCTCGAGCCCTTGCTGGCTGCAGGGAGCAGTTTGCTGCAGGTTGCGACTTTGGCGCAAAACCTGCTTTTTTCCTCGCCGCTTTTGTTCTTTGCTTTTGTGATGCTGGTGGAACCTTTAACTGCGCCGCAAACGCCCTTGGCGCGCACGCAGTTTGGCGTTTTGGTGGGGGGTACGTTTTTTCTGCTTCAACGGTTTGCTTCGGCCATCCCGTTTTCGCTGGAATTCGCACTTCTTTTGGGAAACGCATTCTTCGCCTTAACGAGCCCCGGTTTTCGCCAGTCGTTTGTTTTGCGCAAAAAGGAAAATCTTGCGCCTTCTATAAGCAATTTTTGGCTTGAGCCTGTGCGCCCGTTTTCGTTCAGGGCCGGGCAGTTTTTGGAGTACACACTGGCGCACGCGCATTCTGACGCTCGGGGCATGCGGCGTTACTTCACCATTGCTTCTTCTCCCAAAGAAACGCAGATTTTGCTTTGCAGCAGATTTTCTGAAAAAGGCAGCAGTTTTAAGAAAGCGCTTGCCGCCATGCAGGAGGGCCAAGAGATTATCGCTTCCAAAGTTGCGGGTGACTTTGTGCTGCCGCCAGACAAAACCAAAAAGATCGCTTTTATAGCCGGGGGTATTGGCGTTACGCCATTTCGTAGTATGGTGAAGTACTTGCTGGATACCAACCAATCGCGCAATATAGTGTTGCTCTATGGAGCAGAGAAAGAAGGTGATCTGGTGTTTCGCGACGTGTTCCAAAAGGCGCAAACTAAATTCGGCATGAAAAGCGTGTATGTAACGGAGGGGTTTATCGATGAAAAAGTCATAGTAAGAGAAGTGCCGGATTTCAAAGAACGCATATTTTATGTTTCGGGGCCAGAACCCATGGTGCAGGCTCTGGGAAAAACGCTCGGGAACATGGGCGTTCCCCGAAAACAAATTAAGAGAGACTATTTCCCAGGATACAAAGCCGTGTAGTAAACTTGTTAATCGTCGGATTCCTCTCCCAATGTGGGGAACTTCCAAAACCCTTTGTGCAAACCAAAACCGTGTAGCCCTTTATGCCCGCCAACAAGGTATTTTAAACCAATGTCGTTCTGGCTAGACCAGGTTTCCAGGGCAGTTTTTTCTGCCTCGAACTTGGCAATAAGTTCTGCGCGCTTGGCCAGAATTAACTGCTTTTGAGCTTCGGTTAATTCGCCGTCTTCTACCGCTTCAGACAGCCATTCTTCGTAGCGCGTTTGGGCTTTTTCTTGTTTGTGTTCCTGTTTTTCTGCTTTCCGTTCCGCCCTGATTTCTTGGATAGCTGCCTCGACTTTCGCTTCGTCGAGGTTTAGTTTCCCGATAAGCTCTGAACTTATGGAGGTTTTTCCTCCGCCGTGAGCTGAAACCTGCGTGCCTATGGTAATTGCGGTAGCTCCCAGCGCTACTGCTGGCAGGAGAACAAAGGCAAATAGCTTTTTATGCATACTATGTATATTGGAAATTAAGGGTTGTATTCTGTCGACTGGCCTCTCTGTGCTTATAGACGCAGCTTCGCCAAAAGTGTTTCAAGAGCGTACCTATTGACATTTGGTGACAGGTATGCTACCATTGGTGCATTCGAGCAGAAAGTCAGAAACGGCTTTTAAGGAGATAAAACTTTTTTGAAATTGTTTTTGCTCCGACGTTACGTCGGAGCCCCGGTCTCCTTGTATATTTGTCGAGGAGATTTTTTGTTGGGATCAAATACCGTAATGGAAATAAGAAACATCGCCATCATTGCCCATGTTGACCATGGCAAAACCACACTTACCGACGCTTTGCTGCGCCAAACGGGTGCAGCCTCAAGCGACGTAAGCATGGATTCAAATACGCTGGAACAAGAGCGCGGAATTACCATTTACTCCAAAAATGCCGCCGTCCTGTACAAGGGTACGAAGATTAACATTGTGGACACCCCGGGGCACGCGGATTTTGGTTCGGAAGTAGAGCGCGTGTTGCGGTCTATTGATTCGGTGGTGCTTTTGGTGGACGCGCAGGAGGGGCCCATGCCCCAAACCAGGTTTGTGCTGAAAAAGTCGCTCGAACTGGGGCTGCGCCCTATTTTGGCAATCAACAAAATCGACAAACCTGCAGCCAATCCTGCCCGCGTGCACGATCAGGTATTCGAATTGTTTGTGGAATTGGGGGCAACCGAAGAGCAGCTCGATTTTCCTGTAGTGTACACCATTGGGAGAGAGGGTATTGCCAAGTTGTCGCTCGACGAAGAAAGCAAGGATTTAACTCCTTTACTGGACACGATTCTTAAACACGTGCCCAATGTGCACGCCCAAGGAGAAGAGGTGTTTTCTGCCCAGCCTTTTAATTTGGCATACGATAACTTTTTGGGAAGGCTGGCGATTGTGCGGGTTCTCAAGGGAAACATACAGGACGGTGACACGGTGTATGTAAAAAAGCAGTCTGGCGATACTCAAAGATACAAGATAACGAAACTGTTTTCTTTTGAAGGCGTCACGCGCGTGGAAACCAAAGAAATTGGTTCCGGGGATATTGCGATTATTGCGGGCTTGTCCGATGTATACATTGGCGACACCGTTTCCAATTCCCCTGATGTTCCGCTTCTCTCGGCAATCACCGTAGACGAACCCACCATTGAGCTTACCTTTTTGGTAAACGATTCGCCGTTTGCCGGGCGCGAAGGAAAATTCGTGACAAGCCGGCAGCTGCGCGAGCGCCTGGAAAAAGAGCTTGAGGTAAACGTTGGCCTTAAAGTGGATTTCGATAAAGAGTCGGCCGAAGCCTTTACCGTGTATGGGAGAGGAGAACTGCATATTGCAATCCTTATGGAAAATATGCGCCGGGAAGGGTATGAGCTTCAGGTTTCCCAGCCCCGGGTGATTATCAAAGAAATCGACGGCAAGAAACACGAACCTTTCGAAGAAGTGGTGGTTGACGTGCCCGAAGAATTCCAGGGCACGGTTATTGAAAAGTTAAGCGCCAGAGGCATTCAGCTTTTGGACATGGACTTTCGCGAAAACCATGTGTTTTTGCGCCTCGAGGGCCCGAGCCGCGGACTTTTCGGGTACCGCAGCCAGTTTATTATCGATACCAAAGGAAAAGGCATTATGGCCTCCCGCGTGTTGGGATACCGCCCCTATGCAGGCGATATTGCTTTGCGCAAAGTGGGTTCCATGATTTCGCAGGAAACAGGCAAGGCTTTGGCTTTCTCTCTGTATAATCTTCAAAGCAGAGGCACGCTGTACATTAAAGAGAACACCGAAGTATACGAGGGCATGGTAATCGGAAACACATCGAAAGGCGAGCAGATGACGGTAAACCCCATTAAAGGCAAGCATCTTACCAATATGCGGGCCGCAGCAGCAGACGAGGCAATACGCCTTGTCCCTTGCCAGCTTCTTTCGATTGAAACAGGCTTGGAAGTTATGGATAAAGACGAATATTTAGAAGTAACGCCCAAAAGCGTGCGCCTAAGGAAAAGGCATCTTACAGAAGTCGGGCGCACGAGGGCAAAAAGAGAAGAACTTGCGTATGCGTAATCATATATACAAACCAACAACAAAAAGGTACAGCAGGATCCGCCCCAAAAATACCAGACCGCAGTATGGCCCCAGGCGGAACATGGGCCCCAAGCTGGATATTTCCGCGTTTATCAACAAGGAACTGCAGCCAGAGCAGGAAGTGCAGGCTTTTGTGCCCGAACACTCCTTTGGCGAGTTTGGCTTGGCTCCCGTGATTTCGAGCATTATTGAAAAGCGGGGGTACAAAAACCCAACCGCCATCCAGGACCAGATTATTCCCCACATTATGCAAAAAACAGATGTGGTTGGTTTGGCAAACACGGGCACAGGGAAAACAGCGGCATTCTTAATTCCGCTTATCCACAAAGCATTAGAAAACAGGGGCAAAGGAAACGGGCAGGTGTTAGTGTTAGCTCCCACCCGCGAGCTTGCCTTGCAAATCGACCAGGAGTTTCGCTTGTTCGCGAGCCAGCTTTCTTTGTATTCCACCGTATGCGTGGGAGGGGAAAGCATTGGCATGCAAATCCGCCAGCTCCGGCGCCAAAACCATTTTATTAT
>DASRUP010000049.1:0-8009 GCA_035655395.1 Minisyncoccota bacterium | reverse complement strand
TTACAGTCCCCACCTCCAAAAAGCCAAATCCTAATGATGCTAACTGCGGCAAGGCTGTGGCGTGCTTGTCGAATCCCGCGGCCAAACCTATGGGATTGGCAAACTGCAAGCCAAAAACTTCTGTGTGCAAAGCGGGGCGGTCGAACGCATATTCTTTCGTTCCTTGCAGCTTTCCGAGCCATTGTTCGTGTTGTTCTTCGCCAGAGGAATCCTTAGTCATACATTTAGGAAAGTCGCAATAAAATAAGGGCCAATACCGTAAGCCCAATGCCCGCAAGGCGCGTTTTGGTAAGCTCTTCTTTATAAATGAGCACTGCCAGCAAAATCGCAATAACAAAGTTCATGCTGTGTACGGCAGCAATAATGCTCAAGGGTCCCGCGGCAAGCGCATGCATAATAGCGTAGTAGCCTACAAAATTAAACAACCCCGAAAGAACGCCGATAATAATTGCGTTTGTATGCTTTGGATTTTCGCGTTCTCGCTGCAGCTTGTTTTTTATGCCGAGCGCCAAAAAAATATTTATGGCGTTGGATATGGCAATAAACGAAAAAAATTCCTCAAACGACTCTGCGGCAAATTTACTGATAATGGTGGCGCCAGCTCCCGTTACCAATGCAATAACGGCTAAAATGACACCGGCCCGAAAATTGGCATGCCGGGCGCGTTCTTCGTGATTATGCCGCGTAAGCAGTACAAACACGATAACCGCAAGGCCGATGCCGGCTATTTGGTACATCGAAAGATGTTCGCGGAAATATACAATGGAAAACAGCACGACTAAAATAACGCTAAAGCGCGTAATGGGATATACTACGCTTGTGCTGGCATTTTTTAAGGCTTCTGTCCGGGCGGCAAGGCTTGCCAAAAATAAAGGGCCTCCCGTAAAAGAAAGCAAAAGCAAAAGCGACAGATTGGTAATTTGGGCTCCCGATATAACAAAAAATACGGCTCCAAGTACGGTAATCGTGGTCATCATGGCAACCATTACCCAGGCCGTGTTGCATTTCTTTTCTGCAGCCACTTTGTACAGAAAATTCTGGATTCCGTAGGCAAAAAGCGAGAATAAGGCCAAATTATACCAGGTCATTCGTATCATGGTAACACTTTTTGCTTTTTTTGGCACGTTTCCCTACAATAAAGGAATTGCTCTATGTTTCTTATCCCAACCTTGCAGGCACAACACCTTGCCAAGAAAATAAAGAAGTCAGGTCTTTCCCCAATATTTCCCGCGGTAAATAAAGAAGGGGCCAGGCATTTCCCCGACGGCGAATTATACGTAAAAATCCCCCAAGCGAGCAAACTTTCGGGTAAGCATGTGGTTGTGTTGCATTCTGGCGCGCCCAGCCCAAACGAAGGTTTAATAGAACTGGAACTGATTTTGCAGACGCTCAAAGAAGTGAAAGCCTCCCCTACCGATGTATTTTTTGCCTATTTCCCCTACGGCATGCAAGACGAAGTATTTGCCAGGGGAGAAACCAATGTGGCAGAAAATCTTATCGAAAAGTTATACAAGTATTACGGCGTGCGCAATATATATATTATCGACGCCCATTTTGCCGGAAAGAAGTGGGCAGAAAGGTATCCCATTAACCATCTCTCGGTTGTGCCCCAGCTTATAGCCGCGGCAAAGAGAGACTTTGGCGATGATCTGCTTTTTCTCTCGCCCGACAAGGGCGGCGCGCGGCGTACCAAAATCCAGGGTGTTAACAAAAAGCGCAAAAACTCCTATGAAATTGAAATCCAAAGTTCTGCGAGTCTGCGCCAAAACATCCGCAACCGCCCCATAGCTGTGGTGGACGACTTAATCGAAACTGGCGGCACGCTCGACAGGTTTGCAGACGAATGCAAAAAGGCCGGCGCCAAAAAGGTTGTAGCTTTAGCGACCCACGGCGTATTGCCCCAAGGTATCGCCCGAGTTAAAAAGAAATACAAGAAATTGTACCTTACTAACACCATCAACCGCCCCCAGGCAAACGTAGATATCTCTTCTCTTATCGTAAAATCTTTAGGAACGAAATGAGTTGATTTCGTCGCGGAGGGTGCGGGCAGCTTGGCCCGGGTTTTCTGCAAACAAGATAGCGCGGCCGGTGCTCATAATAAGGCCCTTGCCTTGCGAGTTAAGCCCTGCCTCCACCGCGGCCTTCACATCGCCCCCTTGCGCCCCAATGCCAGGCACAAGCAAAGTCATGTCGCCTGCAATGCTGCGAATTGTTTTAAGTTCTTTGGGGTATGTGGCGCCTGCCACCAGCATGCAGTTGTTATTTTCGTTCCAGTTTTTTGCCACGGTTTCTGCGACAACGTGCCATAACGGCTTTTGCCCTATGAGTTGATCTTGAAATTCTCTTGCGCCTGGATTAGAAGTTCGCGCCAAAATAATACAGCCTTTTTCTTTGTAATCCAGAAAGGGCTGTAGAGCATCTTTACCAAGATACGGGTTTAAGGTTACGGCGTCGAATCCAAACCAGTCAAAAACTGATTTGGCGTAGTGTTCGCTGGTAGACCCAATATCGCCACGTTTGGCGTCGCAAATGGTAAAAATATCAGAGTAGTTTTCTTGCAAATACTCCATAGTCATCTTGAGTTCGCGTATTCCCCTATCTCCCCGCGACTCATAAAACGCCATGTTGGGTTTATAAGCTGCCGCGTATTTTGCGGTTTGGCCGATAATCCATTTGTTGAATTCAAACTGGGGAAACTCGAGTTTTTGAAAGCGTTCAGGCAGCTTTTCAAAGTCGGGATCCAGCCCCGCGCACAAAAGCGAGTTTACTTTATCTGCCCGGTTGTTGTACTTTTCAATTGCGCCACTCATGGGGGTTGGAAAGCCATTGTTCTATAGTTTGTTTCTCTGCCGGCGTGATTTTCCCTGCTTGCTTTGCTTCTTGGAGAATAACCGGAAACGATGTTAAAGCGCGAAGCTGTACTTGAGCATCATTAAAAGCCGCTTGGGATTCGGAAAATTCATAGGTAACAATGACCAGGCAATCGGTTACTTGAGCGCCTTCTGCGCGCAGCGCCTCTACCCCAGCCAAGCTACTGCCCCCTGTGGTTACCAAGTCTTCGAGAAGCAGCACTTTTTTGCCTTGCACGTTTCCCCCTTCGATTTTGCTCTTGGTGCCATGCTCTTTTGGCTTTTTGCGCACAAACACCGAGGGCTTTTGCAACACGTATGCGAGCGCCGAACTATGGGGAATGCCCGCAGTTTCAATGCCTGCTATTATGTCGAATGTAAGGTTTTCGTCTTTGATTTTCTGGACAAAAGCATCGATCACCAAATGCCACTCTGCTGGCCAAAAAGGAAATCTGCGATTGTCTACATATACGGGAGCCTTGATGCCCGATGTAAACGTTATGGGATCTTCAACACAAAACCCTACGGCGCCAATGTGCAGCAGGGCTTGTGCGATTTGTTGGGCGTAATCCATAGAAGATTTATCGTGGCGCAGGCGACCGGATTCGAACCGGCGATCTCTTCCGTGACAGGGAAGCGCTTTGAACCAGCTAAGCTACGCCTGCAATGTGGCTGCGGCAAGAATTGAACTTGCGACCTCGGCCTTATGAAAGCCTCGCTCTACCACTGAGCTACGCAGCCAGGCCTCTATACGATGTTGCGGGGGCCGGATTTGCACCGGCGTCACAAGGTTATGGGCCTCGCATGGTACTACTCCACTACCCCGCGCGAGTGGTTCGCCTTATAGTATAGGCGATTTACCGAAACAAATCAAGTTGTTCAAATGTCCGCTGATATACCTCGAGCACGCGCCGCGTTTCCATTAAGCTTATGCGGTAGTCCGGGTCGTACACAATGCTGTTGCGGATTTCGTGGGCGCCTCGAAGTTCTTCGACATTGGGGATCATAATAGAGGTAATGCGGCCCAAACGCTCCTCTACCGTGTCGCCTTTTAAGCGCATTTTCTTGAGCATTTCGTCGAGCAAAACATCGGACTCCATAATGGCGAGTTTGTATTCTGCTTCCGTTCCCCTATCTAAGCGCGCCAAAATACGTTTCCATCGCCGCAAAATCTTGGGAACTCCCCAGGGCCGGAATGTGGCAATTTCCACTGTATCGCCCACGGCGCTTAGCTGGAGATACGGCGTTCGGGTAATAGAAACAATAACAATCGTGATAAAGAACGCTGATATAAAAACACATATAGCTCTAATCCAGGGTATGATGCCCCAGTTCTGAACAGCGGGAGAGTTTATGGCATTGAGAATTTCGAAAACCTGCTCCATAACCTCATTATAATACTTACAGAAGTTTTTCGAAAGTTTTTGCCGTTGCAAACAAAAGGTTTTCTGCAAGCGGCTTTGCGATGAGATGCAGCCCTACGGGCAGGTCGCCCGCACGTCCTGCGGGTAGAGACAGGGCTGGCAGCCCCGCAAGGTTCACCGGAACGGTGTACAGATCAACCAGGTACATGGCAAGCGGGTCCTGCGCCTTCTCCCCAATTTTAAAAGGAAGGGTAGGGCTTACGGGGCCCGCTATTACGTCTACATTTTGAAAGGCCTCGTCGAACTCCCGTTTTAAGAGGCTTCTGATTTTTTGCGCCTTGAGATAATAGGCGTCGTAGTACCCGGCAGAAAGCGCATAGGTGCCCAGCATAATGCGGCGTTTTACCTCCGCTCCAAAATACTTGCCCCGCGTTTTACGGTAGGTATCCAGCAGATTTGGCGCGGATTCCCAAGCCCCATAGCGGATGCCGTCGTATCTTGCAAGGTTTGCCGAAATTTCCGAAGGATTAATGATATAATACGCAGCCAGCGCGTATTTGCTGGTGGGAAGGCTTAGCTCTTTTACTTGAGCCCCTGCTTCTTTGAGTTTCCCGATTGCTTTTTCAATTACGGTTTTTACCTCGGGCGCCAGACCCTCGCCAAAATACTCTTTGGGCACGCCAATGCGCAGTTTTTTGAGGTCGAAGTCGTGCATGGGTTCGTATACATATTCAAGCGATGTGGCGTCGAGTTCGTCTTTTCCGCACATAGCCTGAAACATGGTTTCCGCATCTTCTGCGGTTCTTGCCATAGGGCCTACCTGGTCAAGAGACGAAGCTATACCGATTACACCATGCCTGGAAACCGCGCCGTACGTTGGCTTTAAGCCTACTATCCCACAGAATGCCGCGGGAAGCCGTATGGAACCTCCGGTGTCTTCGCCAAGCGCAATATGGGCTTCTGTCGCAGCTACGGCAGCAGCCGATCCTCCTGAACTGCCGCCGGCCACGCGCGTTAAATCATAAGGGTTTTTGGTGGGGCCGAAAGCAGAGTTTTCGGTGGAAGCCCCCATGTTGAATTCATCGGTGTTTGTTTTACCTATAAAAACAACATCCTGCTCTTTTAGTTTTTGAATTACCGTTGCGTCGTAAGGAGCTACATAGTTTTCGAGAATCTTGGAGGCTGCGGTACAACGCACGCCCTGGAGCAATATGGAATCTTTGACTGCGCAGGGAATGCCGGCAAGCGCAGAAACAGCCTCCCCTTTGGCGATTTTTTCGTCAACGTGTCTCGCTTGTTCTAGCGCCAGTTCCGGAGTTTGAGTAATAAAAGCGTTTAGGTCGCCATCTTTTTCTTTTATCCGCTGCAAAAAAGCTTCTGTAATTTCGGTTGCTAAAACCTCCTTGCCCACGAGCTTCTCATGAATTTGCGAAATAGACAGCTGAAATAATCTCTCCATGTTTTGCTACAAGATAGACTTCACTTTTACAAAACCGTCTTTTGTTTCAGGGGCCATTTCGAGGAGTTGGGCTGCCCTGGCGCGTATTTTTGTTCCAGCTTCGTCCTTCCGCTTTACGTTTTGGTGCGCGACCGAGTGCGTCATAGGCTGTACATTCGAGACGTCGAGTTCGCCAAGAATTTCAAAATATTCCAAAACGAAAGACAAATCGTTTTGGTATTGTTCGATTTCCTGGGGCGTAAGCTCAAGGCGCGCTAATTTGGCAATGTGTTCTACATCGGAACGCTGTATCATGGCAGTTATCTGGGCGGTTCTAAATCTTCCGCTTCCACCAAAATATCACGAAGCTCGTCTAAGTTTTCGAGCACGAGCTCGGCTCACCGCACCACGGCAGTCAAGGGATCTTCTACGATGCGGGCCGGGATTTTGGTTTCTTTGGTAATTAAGGTGTCCAGCTCTCGCAGCAACGCTCCCCCGCCCGCAAGAAAAATTCCCCGGTGCATAATATCCGCCAAAAGTTCGGGCGGCGTTTCTTCGACAGTTGCTTTAATTTCGTTTACAATTTGGCGCACGGAACGCTCCATCGCTTTTCTAATATCGTCGTCTGACACTACGATTTCTTCGGGCAAACCGGTAACAAGATTGCGGCCGCGCAAGGGCATTTCTTTCTTTTCCTTGAGAGGTGAGGCCGATCCAATCGCAATTTTTAAGGATTCTGCGGTGCGCTCGCCAATAAGCAGTTTATATTCCTCTTGGGCGTAGTTGATAATATCTTCGTTGAGCTTGTCGCCCGCAATGCGGATCGATTTGGCGTATACCACGCCGCCCAGCGAAAGCACAGCCACTTCGGTGGTTCCTCCTCCGATATCCACAATAAAGTTCCCCCCGGGTTCCTGCACGGCCAGCCTTGCGCCAATGGCAGCAGCCATGGGTTCTTCAATTAAAAATACTTCCCGCCCCCCTGCGTTGAGCGTGGCGTCTGACACGGCTTTCTTTTCCACTTCGGTTACGCCAAAAGGAATTCCCACAATAACGCGCGGACCCGGGCTTAAGATAAACTTTTTCTCATACGCCTTGGTAATAAAGTACTTGAGCATTTGCTCGGTTACTTCAAAGTCCGAGATCACCCCCTTTACGAGCGGCCGCGTGGCCACAATATGCAGGGGTGTGCGGCCCACCATTTTTTTCGCTTCCTCTCCAATGGCCAGCACTTTGCCGGTTTTTTGGTTTACCGCGACAACCGAGGGTTCCTGGAGAACTATGCCTCGCCCTTTTACATACACCAGCGAGTTTGCGGTGCCCAAATCAATTGCGATGTCCTTGCCGAGACGCGAAAGAATGTTGCTTAAAAAATTCATACGATTGTTCCCAAGGAATTAATTGCGGATTTTGCTCTAAACGTTTTTTTACTTCAACGCTGTTTTGCTTAACGGTTTGCTCTGAAACCACTGCGCGGTATGGAATGCCGATTAAATCGGCGTCGGCAAACTTTGCGCCAGGCTGCACGTGCTGCCTATCGTCATACAATACCTCAATCCCCTGTTTTTGCAAAGTGTCATACAACCCGTCTGCTTTTGCTTCAACCCCCGGCAAAGCGATAAGGTGCACCAAAAAAGGCGCCACCTGCTCTGGCCACACCAGGCCTTTTTCATCGGCGTACACTTCGGCTATAGTGCCCATGGTGCGGGCGGGGCCAATTCCGTAACTCCCCATAAAGACCGGGTGTTTTTTACCCTGCTCGTCCTGGTATAAAAGCGAGAGCGCCTCGGAATATTTTGTGCCAAGAGTAAAAATGTTGCCCACCTCCACTGCTTTGGCTTCCTTTAGTTTTGATTTGTCGTATTCGGGTTCGTCGATGATTTCTTTATTTACGGCGGTTCGTTGCTGCTCGTCAATGTAAATGGTATCTTCGCCGGCTTCGCACACTGTTTGGAATTCGTGCGAGTATTTTGAAAAACTGCCGCCCGAAGCTGCCGTAACATACGTTTGTTCTCCCAATCCCACGCGGTCAAAGATTTTGAGATACGACTGCTTTGCCAGCTCGTAGAATTGCTCGTGTTCCTCTTTGGTGCGGCAAAAAGAGTACAAGTCTTTCATAATAAACTCCCTCGTGCGCATAATGCCGCTTTTGGCGCGCAATTCGTTGCGCAGTTTCGTCTGGAACTGGTATACATACACGGGCAAATCGCGATACGACTGAATATGGTTCCGCATTAAGGCGGTTAAGGGTTCCTCGTGCGTGTTGGCAAGGCCGATCTCTGTATCATTTTTGAGCTTTGTTTTAAACCACACGTCCACTACTTCGTCTGACCATCTCCCCGATGCGCGCCAGGGAGC
>DASRUP010000048.1:0-8403 GCA_035655395.1 Minisyncoccota bacterium | reverse complement strand
ATTCCAGCACCCATTTCCGGCGTGGTTGCCACCCTTCCTGTGCGTGTAGGAGAATTGGCTCAAATGGGGCAAACAGTTGCCTCTATCGTAAATCCTGGCAGTGTGCAGGTAAAAACGTATTTGAGCGGCGAGGATGCGCGGTTTGTGCAACAGGGAGCAAGAGCCGTTATCGAGGGGGAGTTTGAAGGCGCAGTTACAAGCGTGGCCCCCAGTTTGGATCCTGCGACCAAGAAAGTAGAAACATTGGTTGGGGTGGAAGGGCGCGGGAATGAGGATCTGGTAATCGGTCAGTTCGCAAACGTAAAGATTTTTATCGAAAACGGCTTGCAGAATGCCGACACCTTTTTCCTGCCTTTGCAGTCTATAAAAGTGGAACCCGAAGCGTCGTTCGTGTACACGCTTTCTGGCGACAACGTCGTGGAGCGCCACCAGGTAGAGCTGGGTCGGGTAATAGGGAACTCCGTAGAGGTAATAAGCGGAATTGAGAGCGGCATGACTGTGGTGTTTTCGGTGCGCGGTTTGGAGCCCGGAGATAAAGTGGAAATCGAGTAACCCATGGAAAAGGACAAAAAAAGTATTTGGGAATTTTTTCTTTCCCATTATCGTTTTACCTATATTATTATTGCGGCCGCCATTTCATTGGGGCTGTTTTCGTTGTGGCAAATCCCCAAAGAATCAAACCCCGAAGTGAATGTCCCGTTTGCCACGGTAACCACGGTATTGCCCGGAGCCGCCGCGACCGATGTGGAAGAACTGGTAACCAATGTGCTGGAAGACAAAATTTTGAGCCTCTCTGAAATAGAAGAGGTAAGTTCCACGTCAAGGGAGGGGATTTCGTTGATTTTTGTGGAATTTTCGGCCTCGGCGGACGCCGACCGTAAAGTAGATGAGTTAAAAGACAAGGTAGACGAAGCAGAGGCAAATTTGCCAGAAGAAACAGAGGATCCCGTAGTAACAAAAATTCGGTTTTCCGACGAAGCTATTGTAACGTTTGCGTTAAGCGGGCCTTTCCCGGTGGCCCAGCTTAAGCAGTTTGCCGAAGACTTGAAAAGCGAAATCGAACGGATATCGGGGGTTTCGCGCGTAGAAATCGTGGGCGGCCAGGAACGCGAAATACAGGTTATTGTGCAAAGAGAAAGGCTGGATACGTTTGGCTTTGGTTTGGGCCAGGTTGTCAACGCCATAAGCCAGGCGAATGCGGATATTCCCACGGGATTTATTGAAACCGGGGGCGCCAATTATACCCTGCGTCTCCAAGGAGCACTGCAGGGCGCAGCAGATGTTTCTCATGTGCCAATTGGCGTCGTGGGCGGAACTCCGGTATTTGTAAGAGACGTAGCCGATGTAATCGACGGCTACCAAGAACGAACAAGTATTTCCCGTTTGAGCGTAGGGGGAGCAGCTCCCTTACCTTCCATATCGCTCAACGTTTTTAAAACGCCCGGAGGAAACATTGTGGACGTGGCAGATGCGGTAGAAGGCGTCATCGCAAAGGGGCAGCAAGAATCGCTGCCAGACAATATACAAATAGAAGTGGTGCAAAACACGGCAGATTTTATCCGCCAAGACCTAAACACTCTTTCTTCCAGCGGCCTGCAAACAGTGCTGTTGCTCATGATTCTACTGCTCATTTTTTTGGGGTGGAGAGAAGCTCTGCTGGCTTCGATTGCCCTGCCGCTTACATTTTTGCTTACTTTTATTTTTCTTTCTGCGATTGGTTCAACGCTTAACTTCCTTTCCTTGTTCGCGCTCATTTTAGCTTTGGGAATTTTAATCGACAGCGCTATTGTCATGGTGCAGGGAATGCACGAGCAAATTACCAAACAAAAGAAATCGCCCAAAGAAGCGGCTTTCGCCACGCTCCGCATGTTCCACAACCCTTTGCTGGCGGGAACTTTAACCACGGTGTTCGCGTTCGCTCCCATGCTGTTAATGTCCGGCATTTTGGGGGAATTTGTAAAACACATTCCTATTACCATTATTATTGTGCTGTCGAGCTCGCTGTTTGTGGCGTTTGCGCTTATTCCAGTTATAGGCATGAAGTGGCTGCGTCCGCAAAAAGAAGAAGCGGAACGCATGCAAGAACGGAAAAGAGGAATGGGAAGGTTTTTCAAAAATGTGCAGTTAGCCGATCGGCTTGCAAAAGAGTACGAAAAGCTTTTGGTGTCGCTTTTGGAAAGCAAGAGAAACAAAAGAAGATTTGTAGTTGTTTTGGTTCTTTTGTTCGTTGGGAGCGTGGCGCTGCCTTTTGTAGGGGCGCTTAAAATCAACATGTTCCCGGATCAGGAATTTGCGACTTTTTATATCGACGTTTCAAAACCTATTGGGACGCCTTTGCGCCAGACATCTCTTGTGGCAGAGCAAGTGGAAGACATATTGCGCCAGGATCCCAGAATACAATCGTTTGTTGTGCAGGTGGGAGGAGCTTCCAGAACCGACATTGTAGCAGCAAGTTCGGGAGGGAATTTGGCAAACATTGTTGTAAACCTGGTTCCCAAAGAGGATCGAGAGCAAAAGAGCTACGAAATTGCGGAAGCCTACCAAAGAGAGTTTACGGGGAGCATTCACGATGCCGAGGTTTCAGTAACCAGTTTGTCTGGCGGTCCGCCTACGGGAGCCCCCGTGCTCATTACCTTGAAAGGGGAGTCTTTGGAGGTATTGGAACAAATGGCAAGAGACTTTGAGGCAATGCTCAAAGAAATTCCCGGAACCGCCGACATTCAAAGCAGCGTGCCAGAATCCGCCGGAGAGTTTGTGCTGCAAATCGATAGAGGGAAAGCCCAGCTATATGGAGTAAGCACCGTTGAGGTGGCTCGTCTGTTGCGAGGAGCCATAAGCGGAAGTACGGCTACGGTAATTCGAAAAGGGGGCGAAGAGATGGACGTGGTGGTAAAGTTTGCGTTAAATCCCGCAACTGTACAAGACGGCAAAACCAACATTGTGGATCTAAGTTCCATTGAATCGTTAACCATTTCAACGCCCACGGGCGACGTGCCCCTAAGCGCGTTTACCAAAACCGAGCTGCAGGGAGGTAGGCCGATAATCTCCCATATCGACGGCGAAAGAGTTATGCAGGTAACAAGCCAAACTACAGGTGGAGCTACGGCGCAACAAATTTTCGCGAGACTTCAAGAAAAAATGGAGGCCATTGTTGTGCCGCAAGGCTACGAAGTGCAAATGGGCGGGGAAGTAGAAGATATCCAGCAATCGTATAACGATATGTTCAGAGCCATGATTCTAGCCGTGTTCTTAATTGGCGCCTCGTTAGTATTGGAATTTCGCTCGTTCAGGCAGCCGTGGTTTATTTTGTCGGTTATTCCCTTGTCGCTTATTGGTGTACTTCCGGGCCTGGTGCTTTTAGGCCAGCCCTTAAGTTTTCCGGGAATTATCGGCATTGTGGCGTTAGCGGGAATTGTGGTAAACAACGCCATTATTTTGCTCGATCGCACCAACGAAAATCGCAGGAACGGTATGGAAATAAAGGAAGCGGTTAGGGAAGCGGGGAAGTCTCGTTTACAGCCCATATTGCTTACCACCATTACTACGGTTGTTGGCATTATTCCCATTACGTTGAGCTCGGAGCTGTGGGCGTCGCTCGGCGTGTCTATTATATTCGGCTTGTCGGCCGCCACCGTAATGACTCTATTCGTGGTGCCCATGCTCTATTTGCGCTTTGCCGAAAAACGCCTCGAAGCCATATAATATTTTTTAAGAACTAAAGAGAAAGTAGGGGAGTGGTTAAGAAAATAAACAACTTTAAGCGTTTTTCTTTAGAAAGTACTTGACAATAACGTTTGGTTTTGTTTTCATGGAAGTAGAGAGCCTAGAAGGCCGTTGGAAAGCAGCTTTTTTGTTTTACAACTTGAATATTCTTGCTTGCAAACTAGGATAGGGGAGTTTGCAGAGTAGCTTGCAATCAAGAATACTCAACGAAGTGAATAACAAGCTTACTTCCAAAAGCCCCATGGAGCCGATAGAAGTCTTCCAAAAATCAAAAGGGGACGCAGCGGCATATTGGGAATTTACGGTTCTTATAGGACATGACTCAAAAGATGTCGGGTTTTTGGTAAAGATAGACCCTATCCATTGGGAGGAGCTTACGGGTGGGCGGGTATCGCCAGAGCACTTAATTAAAAAATCGTTTCAGTTTTTGTTAAAAAAACACCGGGGAGTTAAATATGCAATATGGCGGGATTTCGACCTGCGGCAGATTCAGCGCAGTTTCCCGGAATACAGAGATGAAATGCGAAAAGCTGCGCGGCGAACCATAGGCTTTGGCATGTTTAGCTCCTAATATTGTGCGACATTTCGGTGAAAAAGAATCCGGGCCATACGAAACCCGGATTTTGTTGTAGTTTCATGTAGATTTTAAATTTTTGCCGCTGTGAAATTGCCGGTGAATATCGCGCAGGCGTTTGTTGGTAACGTGCGTGTAAATTTGCGTGGTAGCAATGGTTTTGTGCCCAAGAAATTCCTGAATAGTGCGCAGATCAACACCTTGAGAAAGAAGGTCAGTAGCGTACGAATGGCGCAACGTGTGGGGCGTAGTAAAAAAGGGGACTCCTGCCTGCAAAGCATAGCGTTTTATAATTCGTTCAATAGAGCGGGCCGTAAGACGGCGTTCTTCTTGATTTCGGCCCCGGTAATTAATAAAAAGGGCTTTGTCTTTGTCGCCACGGGTTTTTAGGTATTTCTTAAGCCATTCCAAAGCGCGCTGGGAAAAGTACACGGTGCGAGGCCGGCTGCCTTTGCCAATAATGCCCAGCTCAAAATCTTGTTTGTCGGCGATAGAATCGAACTGGTCGCGGTTGAGGCTCACGAGTTCTGCAACGCGCATCCCCGTAGAAAAAAAAGATTCTAAAATTGCTTTGTCGCGCAGGCCGGTTGGATTGTTTGGGTTAGGGGAGTTTAATAACTTTTCTATTTGGTCAATTTCCAAAAACTTTATGGTGCGCTCCTTTTCAGCGCCTTTTGGCAGCGTTACCTTGGTTGGCGGCAGGCTTTGTATGTCTTTTGCCACAAAAAAGCCCAAAAGAGCCCGTAGGGCTATTAAATAGTAGTTTTGTGTCAGTTTGGACAGAGTTTTGCCCGAGGAATCCTGGGAACGCGACAAAAACAGCCGGTATTGCCAAACGTCGTCGGCAGATAGCTCATGGGGCAAAAGACCTAATTTGCTGGTTTTACCAAGCCACGCCTCGAATTTTTTAAGGTAGCGCTGATAATTGCGCTGCGTGTTGTTGGAAAGTCCGCGCTCTACTTCGCAGTAATCAAGAAAATCTAGAATATGATCTAATATAGGTTTTGTGGATTTTTTCATATTTCGCTAGGGGAGGCCTTTTTACAAACGAATAAGCCTAATGGTCGGTTTACTGACATTGTACGACATTTGGTAGGTTTATCATAGTATGCTTCCCCAAAGGCTGTCAACACCCTTTTTGCACCCCTGTCTTTAGGAGGTATCAGACTACCTATTCCTCGCGGAAAAGGCCTCTGAAACGCTCCCAGAGCCCTTTTCCTGCCTCCCCGGCCTGTTCCTTGAACTCTTCCTTGACTTCCTGCTTTTCCTGCTCTAACTCTTCCTCGATGAGGGGTTTTCGCTTTTCAACCTCCTCTCCGAGCAGATTGCCTATTTCCTGCCTCAAACGAGCCCCTAAAGGCTTCAAACGCCTTTCCCAGATCTCTTCTTTGGCAAAAGTAGCCATTTTCTTTGCGAGCGGCAAGATTTCATCCTCCCAAATACTTGCCACTATGCCTGGAATGCCTTCGGCTACTTTATCGCCTATATTCAAAATCCCCTCCTTGGCTTCCTCGAGAGTTTCGGGAGCTTTGAGGTTAGTGGGGTCTGAAGATTGCGCAAAAGAAATCGCAGGAACAAGGGCGCATGCTAGTATAAGCCCTGCCCCTAGATCACCCATTAAATGTCGCACAATGTTGTTCATTTGTTACTTTATGATGCTGCCGGGCGGAACGTCCTGACCAGGTTGCAGCACCACAGGTACTCCCCCACTGTCTGCCGCCAGCAACATGCCGTAGCTGGTGTGGCCCAAAAATGTTTTTGGCTCCAAGTTGCACAGCACGACAATTTCTTTGCCAACCAAATCTGCTTCGTTTGGGTATGCCAAGCCAATGCCAGCCACAATCTGCCTCGGCTCCCCTTCTCCTGCCTCATCGGCCGGCAGGCCTAGGTCAACCAAAAGCTTCACCAGCTTTTCCGATTCTGCAATCCGTTCCGCCTGCACAATCTTCCCCACGCGAATATCCAGTTTCTTAAACTCTTCAAATGATATTTCCATCATAGCTTTTTCTTTTGCAGTTCTTTAATAAAATCATGCATAATTTGATAAAATTGCGCACCTTCGGCAGTAAACGAAGGGAAAGATTCCCAATCGTGCTGTCTTCTTCTTTTTCTAAGCTTTGTATTAATTTCAAAGACTGAATGAGCTGGGATAACTAGTGTTATCTGTTCCCCTATCTTTACCCTAGATTCATGAACTTCCTTAAAAAATGCTACACACTTTTGGTACTGACTGATCTTTTTCGAAACTCGCCAAAGTCCTCAGTTTCAAAATCAAATTCAGTCTTCTTAAGCATAATTCTACTGTCGCATATTTTCCCTTATTTTTCAACTCCGATGTGACTCAAAAAGAAAAGGGTCCGCATGTGACTGAGGACCCAACGTATGGTTTGGTGCTATTTTATAACTCTACCTACTTCTCCCCGTCCTAAAGATATCGTCGTTTAGCCGTCTTCGCTCACGGCGGTGTCGTTTGTATTTAGGGACTTTTTTGTTTGAAGAAGAAAAGCCGAACCAAGACTTTAGTCTGCCCCAAAGAGTTGTTCTTTGTTGCCGTCTTGTTCTTTTCCTTGCCACAACATCACCTCTATATAGAGCTATTAGTTTCTACCTATATCAAAAAACGGGCTTAAAATCAAGAGGCAAAATGTCGCACAATATTATGGTAAGAGTTTTGCTTTGGCATCTTGTATGCGTTGCAAGGTTTTTTGTTTGCCCAAGACCTCTGCAATTTCAAATGGCCCTGCCGAAGCTTTCTTTCCGGTGAGCGCAACGCGAAACGGCCACAGCATGTATCCCCTGTTTTTTTCTTTTTCTGCTTCCGGCATTATAACTTTTTCCAGCTTCTCTCTCCCCCACTCTGGTTCCTGTATGCCAACAATCAAACCCTCTAGTCTCTCTAACATTTCTTTCGTTTGGCTGTCTGTCGCGTCTTTCCAGCGCAATAATTCTTTGTCGTATTCGAGTTTGTCTCCAAAAAAGAAATCCGTAAGTTCTGTAATTTCAGAAAGATGCTTTAAACGTTCGTGGTACAGCGCGACAATCTTTTTGAGCGTTTCAAAATCAACAGTGTTGCTTTGGGGCAAATAGGGCTGGCAAAGTTTGGCGAGTTCGTCCAACGGCGTGTTCCGAATATATATGCCGTTTATCCAGTCTAACCTTTGAGGGTTGAATATCGCTCCTCCTTTTTGAATTCGGTCGAGCGAAAACTCCTGAATAAGTTCTTCCATAGAAAAAATCTCGCGTTCGTCGCCCGGGTTCCACCCCAAAAGCGCCAGAAAGTTTACGATCGCTTCTGGCAAATACCCTGCCTCGCGGTATGTGCGCACCGAGTTGTCGCCGTGGCGTTTTGAAAGTTTGGTGCGGTCTTGCCCGAGCAGCAATGGCAAGTGGGCATACTGCAGCCCCGGCAGCTCCAGAGCTTCCTGCAAGAGTATTTGTTTTTGCGTATTGGCAATGTGGTCTTCCCCGCGAATAACATGGGTCATTTGCATTTCAAAGTCGTCCACCACCACGGTAAAATTATACAGCGGAGTTTCCAAATCTTTTGCAATAACAATGTCGCCCAGCAATCCGGTGTCGAATGTTATTTCACCGCGAATAAGATCTTGAAACGCAAGGGTTTTTGGCTCAACGATAAAACGTATCACTCCCCTATCCCCTGCCTCGAGGCGCTTTTCCTGATCTTCTTTGGTAAGGCTTCGGCATACTCCTTTGTAGCGCGGAGCTTCCCCCAGGCTCGTTTGGTGGGAGCGCTGGGCCTCCAGCTCTTCTGTGGTGCAAAAGCACCAGTACGCCTGCCCGTTATCTAAGAGTTTTGCAAGGTATTTTTTGTAGAGTTCCGTGCGTTCCGATTGCCTATAGGGCGCATACGGGCCCCCTTTGTCCGGCCCTTCGTCCCACTCCATGCCCAGCCAGCGCAGCGTTTCTACAATGTCGTCTTCATATTCTTTTTTGGAGCGCTCTTTGTCGGTATCTTCGATGCGCAAGACAAAAGCCCCTTTTTCTTTCCTGGCGAACAGGTAGTTGAAAAGGGCGGTTCTTGCGGTTCCCATGTGTGCCACTCCCGTTGGCGAGGGCGGCATTCTTGTCCGTACTTTGTGGTTCAT
>DASRUP010000047.1:0-2300 GCA_035655395.1 Minisyncoccota bacterium | reverse complement strand
GAAAGCCAAAGAAACCTTTTTGCGGCAGCGTTCAAAGAATGTGAGTTTTACGGATGCGGGCAATATCGCTCTTGCCGCCGCCTATGGTTTTGATGCGATTGTGAGCTTTGATAGCGACTACAAAAAGAACGGCCTGCGACTTTTTGGCCGGCCGTAAATACGCCGAACCAAAACGCCATCGAAGGCAAGCCTTTTACCGGCACCGTAATTCGTTAGCAATTATCTCATATAAAAATTCAGGGCGGTGTCTCCTTTGAGACCCGCCCCTTTTGTTTGTTGCCGATATGCTTTAGCTCTTTGTGTTCCTTTTTGGAAGCAGTATCCACACAAAGATACAAAGCGCAATCGGCCAAAGGACGCCAAATGCTACAGCTATTTGGCGGTCCGTTTTCTCTATGGGGGGAGGGGGTCCAAAAGGCGTGCGCTCTGGTTGTGACCACGCAAGAGCGAAGGTTCCTACTATAAGCCCTATGAACGCATACGCTACTAAGATTCCTCCAACTATCCACCAATTCATGGTATTCTCAACTCCTCTTCGTAGTTTTAAGGTGCTTTAATTGGCGAATTCGCATTTGAATCCGAACACTTCGTACAGTGGAACTTATTATACGCTTAAGATGCCAGATGTCAAGAACGGCGGCTGGGAAGTTGGGGCTTGTCGGGCGGGGGGTTGTGCAGTAGGATAAAGCCATGGCGTTATCTGTTGGAATTGTGGGGTTGCCGAACGTGGGGAAATCCACGTTGTTTCAGACCCTTACGAAGAAAAAGGTGGATACTTCGAATTATCCGTTTGCCACCATAGACCCCAACGTGGGCATTGTTAAGGTGCCAGACGACAGGGTGCAAAAACTCGCGGATTTTTTCCATTCAGAAAAAGTGGTGCCCACTATTATTGAATTTGTGGACATTGCGGGACTCGTGCGCGGAGCAAACAAAGGCGAGGGTTTGGGCAACCAGTTTTTGGCAAATATACGGGAAACCGACGCCATCTGCCAGGTGGTACGCTGTTTTCAAAACGCAAACATTACACATGTGGACAACACCATAGACCCGGTGCGCGACATCACAACTATTCAAACAGAACTTATTCTAAAAGACTTGGAAACGGTAGAGAAACGCTTGGCGAATTTAGAAAAAGAGGCGCGGGGCCAAAACAAGGAAGCCGTAAAAAAACTCGAGATTTTGCAGGATTTGCAAAAGGAAATGAACAAAGAAAAGCCGGCGTTCCAGTACATAAAAGAGCATGTGGAGTCTGCAGAGGTAAAAGAGGCGGTAGGGGAATTATTTTTGCTTTCGGCAAAGCCCGTGGTGTATTTAATGAACGCAGATTCCGAAAAAGAAGCGGCGCCTGCCATCGCCAAAGCAAAGGAGCTGGGCGCGCCGTATGTTATAATGAATGTTAAGGAGGAAGACGATAAAGTTGGGCTGCAACCGGACGAACTCAAAGAATTTGGACTTTCTGCGCCGAAATTGCCAGAGCTTATCAAAAAGGCGTATGAGGCCCTTCACCTAATTACGTTTTTTACTACCGGCCCTGACGAGACGCGAGCATGGACCCTGCCAAAAGGGGGGTTGGCGCCCGACGCAGGGGGTGTTATTCACAGCGACTTTAAAGAAAAGTTTATTCGCGCTGCCGTAATCCAGTGGGATAAACTGCTGGAGGCCGGCGGTTTGGCCGAAGCCATGGCAAAAGGTTTACTGCGCACCGAAGGCAAAGAGTATGTGGTAAAAGACGGGGATGTAATAGAAATAAAGCATTCATGAACTATTTTCTCTTGGCAGTATTTGCGCTTGTGCTTATTTGGGGAATATTTTTTTGGGGTGATCCTATCTCGTTTAATTTAGTTCCTCGTGCGCGGGCTCCGGTTCAGCAGCAAGATAGCATACGGGAACAAATTGTTCAGGTTTTGGAACAGCAAGTACGCCCGAGCGCGACGATAAAGGAAACGCAGCTCGAACTTGAGTTGGCTCGTACGCCAGAAGAGCAAAGCCAGGGTCTTTCGCAAAGGGAATTGCTGCCAGAAAACACGGCCATGCTTTTTGTATACGAAGAACCCACAATTCCGGGGTTCTGGATGAAGGACATGAACTTTGCGCTCGATATGATTTGGGTAGATCAAAACAACGCGATTATTGCAGTTTCAGAGAACGTAGCTCCGGAAAGTTATCCTGAAATTTTCTTTCCGCCTTCTCTTGTAAAGTATGTGCTCGAGGTAAACGCCGGCTGGGCGCAGGCTCACGGCGTAACCGTCGGCGACACTGTAGTATTCAATGGCGTTTTTTAAGGTTACTAAACAAAG
>DASRUP010000046.1:0-3180 GCA_035655395.1 Minisyncoccota bacterium | reverse complement strand
CTGAATATGGTTCCGCATTAAGGCGGTTAAGGGTTCCTCGTGCGTGTTGGCAAGGCCGATCTCTGTATCATTTTTGAGCTTTGTTTTAAACCACACGTCCACTACTTCGTCTGACCATCTCCCCGATGCGCGCCAGGGAGCCGAATCCTGCAACGAAGTCAAAAATATTTCCTGGCCGTCCAAAGCGTTCATTTCCTCGCGGATAATCTGCATAATATTCTCCATGACGCGTCTGCCCAAAGGCAAAAAGGAGTATACGCCGGCCATTTCCTTGTGAATAAAGCCCGCCTGCAAAAGCAGTTTTGCGTTTTTGCTCTCTTCGTCTTTCGGAAGAGTTTTTTGTGTTTTCGTAAACAGTTCAGATTGCCTCATGGTGTAACCTAGAATCTATTGCGCACGTCGCCAATGGAAATCCAGATAATAAGCGCAATAAGAATGATGAACGAGGTAATGATAAGCCGCTGCTCGATTTTTTCTGGCAGCGGGCGGCGCCGAACGGCTTCCACAAGCAGGAAGAACATTCTGCCGCCATCTAAAGCGGGAATGGGAAGCGTATTGAATATGGCAAGATATACCGAGATCAAAGCGACAAACGAGAGAAACGAGGAAACGCCCAGTCCAAGCGAGTCGCTCAAAAAGCCGACTACGCCGATGGGCCCGGAAAACTGGGTGCCGGGCGGCAGCCCCTGCCCTGCAACAAGTCCCGAGATGAGGTCGGCAAACGTACGAAGAATTGCCACCGTAAGTTGTGCCGTATGCGCAATTCCGCGAAAAGGAGCTTGCCACCAGGCATAGTGCACCATTCCGGTTCTTACAAAAGCCACGCCAATTGCGCCTTCTCCCTCGGGCGGATCTATGCGCGGAGTAAGGTTAATCTGCAGGGTTTCGGTTCCTCTTCGTACCTCAAGGGTAATTTCCTGGCCGGCGTGGGTTGTTGCGATACCCCGTACTTCCTGCATTTTTGTTATTTCCTGGCCTTGAATGCGCAAAATGGTATCGCCCAATACAATCCCCGCCTCTGCTGCGGGAGAATTGGAAGCTATGCCTATAATTTGCACTCGTGGGTCGGCAACTCCCTGGGCGTTATCGTCGATTGCCATGGGAATGCCTACGGTGGCACCCAACCCGGCAAAAATGGCTGCAGCAATAACCCAAAACACAAAAACTCCCCCGCCCACGATAACAAGCCGCTGCCAAACCGGTTTTTTGTTAAAGCTTCGGGGGCTTTCAGAGCGCTTCTCTTCGCCTTCCATGCGCACAAAGCCGCCGATAGGAAGCGCGTTCACCGAATATATGGTTTCCCCTATTTGTTTGCCCCACAACCGCGGAGGCAACCCAATGCCGAATTCCTCCACCTTTACGCCAAATTTTTTGGCAGCAAAAAAATGCCCCAGCTCGTGGAGGATAACCAGAATTCCTATGGTAAAAATTGCAATAGCGATTGTCATGATTACTCAACCTCTATTTCTTTCTTCTTTTGTTCGACCAGCTCGTCTACCTTTTTATTGTATTCGTCGATTAATTTTTGCAGCTCGTCTTTGGCGCGGAATTTATCGTCTTCGCGGATCTCGCCTTTTTTCGCGTTCTCTTGGACATTTTCCCACGCATCTTCCCTGGCTTTCCGAACTGTTTTCTTTGCGTCTTCCGCTTTTTCACCGAGCACTTTTCCCAGTTGCTGGCGGTATTCCTGCGTGAGCTGGGGCAAATGCACGCGTATGGAGTTGCCCTCTACAATAGGGCTTGTGCCCAAAGACGACTGCGAAAGCGCTTTTTCAATGGGCTCTACGTACGAATGATCCCAAGGCTGAATAAGAAGCTGCCTGCGCTCTGGAGTAGAAATGCCGGCCAGCTGTTTTATGGGCATTTTCTGGCCAAAGACATTTACCATTACGTCTTCCACTAAAGCTGGGCTTGCCTGTCCGGTGCGCAATTTTCCCAGCTCCCCCTGAAAAAACGCAACAGCCTTTTCCATCTCCGGCCTCACCTTTTGCATAATCTCTTCATACATATCAACAGTGTACCAAAAAGTCTTTATCCTGTCGAGCGCAAAATAAAAAGGGTGTACTTAAAAAGTGCATACCCTTTTACAAATCGGCTCGACGCTCAACGACCGCACCAAACCTATAGCGCTCATCGGATTTGGCCATTCCCCAAATTGACATGCCGTGGAAAATATTAAACTCAAGCACGACGTGGCGATCGAGAGAATTGACCGTCTTGCCCCAATGGTTAAGGCAAAAAACACTATCCTTACTCTTTCCGAGCGAGAAGACAGTTTCTGAAACAATTGTTTCATCTGCCCGTTCGTACTGCGGACCCAGGTCATCGATTATTTCCTGTTGTTCTGCCCAAGTCCACCCGCCATGTGGTGCTTTCAAGGGCTTCATATTGAGCAGGCGATACCCAGACTCTTTGGGCTGGGTAGTCCAGTAGTCGTCTTTCGGATTACGCCAGTACCCTCCCTGCGCAAAACGAAGTCCACTTACGACATCTCTACTGCTTACGCCCTGAATTTTTCTTTGTGCTTTTAAGGAGAGGCCTAAGATATACACAAGTCGCCAATCTTCCCCGTCATTGTTTTCCTCTGCGCATTGGCGCAAGCCAGCTTCTGAAAATGGAATTGCTGGAGCTTCTGGAACCTCCTGTTTCCATACATCTGCTGCCTCGGCTAGAGTCACCACCTTTACCCTGCCAAGAATCTCAATAATCCGTTTTTCTTCGGTAGTAGCATCACTGATACGGATTGGAGTTCCCGTTGCTTTTCCTCTCCCGGACAACTTGTGAAGGACCTTTCGTATTGCTTCCATATTAGACTCCTAGAGAAAAAAGTCTGTGGGACCTTGCTGCTAAATAGCATAATAGCACGTATTTTGCAAAAAGTCAAATTAAAAGGGGTACGCCAAAAGCAAGGTTTTTGATTAAAGATTAAGCATAAGGCGTTCTAAAGCCAGGCGGGGGTTTACGTTGGTGGTGCGCAAAAGATAAAGGGTTTCCTGCACGGTTTTGACGGGTGAAAGAAGCGGCAAGGCCGCCTTTGCGTTTTCTTTGAGCGCTGCGTGCAACATCTCCCGCGTGAGCGCCAACCAATTCTGCAGGGTTTCGGGAATTTGTTCTGCGTTGTCCGCCAGTTTTTTTGCGTAGTCAAAGCGGTCGTGCAGAGAGGCCTTTTGAAGCTTGAGA
>DASRUP010000045.1:0-4368 GCA_035655395.1 Minisyncoccota bacterium | reverse complement strand
TTTGCCGCGAGCAAGGCGTGGAGCCTTTCTGGGGGAGACGGCACCAAGACGGTTTCTTATCAGTGCCGGGATAACAGCCTCAACCAAAATATCGCCACGGTTTCAGATACCATTGTGTTTGACACCACTGCTCCTTCGGTTTCTGGTTTAAGCCCTTCAGGCCAGCTTGCGGCAGGCACAAGCCAGACCGAGATCTCTTTGAGCACGGGTGAGGCAGCCACCTGCCGATATTCCACCACTGCCGGCACCAGCTATGACTCCATGACCAATACGTTTACGACAACAGGCGGAACGTCGCATTCCACTACGGTGACCGGTTTGAGCAACGGCAACAGTTATTCGCATTACGTCCGATGTGCCGATAGCCTAGACAATAAGAACACGACCGACAGCCAAGTCGCTTTTAGTGTGAGTTCTCCTCCATCGCCTTCCCCTTCCCCTTCTCCTGGAGGCAGTTCGCCTTCTCCATCTCCGTCGCCATCACCTTCCGCTTCTCCCATAAAAGGAGATTGCAACGCAGACAGCAAAGTAAACATCTTTGACCTAAGCGTTTTGCTTTCCAACTGGGGGAAAACCACGACTGCCTGTGATTTAAACAGCGATGGCAAGGTTAGTATTTTTGACTTAAGCGTCATGTTGTCAAATTGGACAAACTAGTGCTATAGTATCCTCATGAAACTATTCCTATTTGCTGTGTTGTTTCTTGGCGGAATTCTGGCAGGTAGCCAGGTGGCTTTTGCGCAGAATGCGTCACTCTACTTTGTTCCCTCAACCGGAACAGTCGTTCCGGGCCAAACTCTGACGGTTCAGGTTATGGTAAATACGGGAGGAGCCCAGGTAAATGCGGTGGGGGCGTATTTTACGTATCCAGATACTTTACTGGAAGGTCTTTCTATAGATACCACAGGTTCCGTTCTCGACACCTTTACGCCGGAAAAAACAGTGGGAGGCGGAGAAGTTCGGTTTGCGGCCGGCAAACTGCCGCCGCCCTTTTCGGGAATTCATAAGCTTTTTTCCGTAACATTCCGCGCCAGAAGTTCTTTGGGAACCGCAAACCTGGCTTTTACCGGAGATTCCGCCATACTTACCGATGGGGACAGCAGGAATATTTTTAGCTCTGCAACCTCCGGGATCGGGGTATTTCAAGTTAGTCAATCTGCCGCTCCGCCACCTTCAACCCCCACTCCCTCTCCAACACCAACCCAGCCTGGCCCAACGCCTGCGCCGGGAGTCGATCCCGTCCCTTCGCCTCCGCCAGCTGGCGGGCCAGCGCCTCCTCCTATAGGAGCCGGACTGCTGTTCTTGGCAAACATAGACGCTCAAACAAGCGATGAAGGTGTGTTGGTTTCTTGGGACACCAGTTTGCCGGCGAACGCGCAAGTTCGCTACGGAGAAACTCAAAATACAGAGTACCATTCTTCGGTGGTCGACGCAGAGTACCGAAGCGACCATTCCATTCTTCTTTCTGGCGTAAAGCTTTCAGACGACTACGCTTTCCAGGTTATAGGAATTGACGAGGCGGGGTTCCGGGTAGAGAGCCAGCGGCTGCTTTTTTCGGATTTCCGCGAAGATAAGCCCTCTGGATTTCAGATTGAGGACGGCCAGATTGCTATTGGGATTGGAGGATTAAATCTGGATCTTTTGCGTCTTCTCCTTTTCGTGGCGCTTCCGATAGTTTTGGTTTTGATAGTGGGTTTTCTGCTTTTTCAGCGCTTCCGCGCAAGGGCTTGACCTTTTTTATAAGATAAGGTATACTTGAAACGTGGGTTTTTTTATATTCAATTGATCCCCTCGACTTTCTATAAAAAATTTTAGTGCCCGAGGGCGCCCTTAAGCTAGAAGTAAGGGTATCTTTTGTTGCACGTCCATGCCTCTCTCTTCCGCACTCCCTGTAAAAAATTTTGGCAAGTCCAGCATTAACCTTGATTTGCCTTATTTATTGGAAGTTCAGCACGAAAGCTGGGGTATTTTTTGGCGGCAACAGCTGCAGGAACTCCTGCAGGAAGTTTCTCCCATACGCGACTACACGAAAAAAGAATTCGAACTCTGGTTCCTAGACTACAAGCTGGGCGAACCAAACTATCCCACGGAGCTGGACGCCAAGCTAAACGATGACTCTTTCGAGGCGCCGCTCCGCGTGAAAGTCCGCCTGGTGAACCTCAAAACCAAAGAAGTAAAAGAGCAGGAAGTGTTTCTTTGCGACTTCCCCCTGATGACCGAACGGGGAACTTTTGTTTTGAACGGAGTGGAGCGTGTTGCCATTTCCCAGCTTATCCGTTCGCCGGGAGCTTTCTTTACCGCACAGACGGGCCAGGGCAGAAAGCTCTTTGGGGCAAAGATTATTCCCAACCGCGGGGCATGGCTGGAGTTTGAGACCGAGAGCTCCGGCTTTATTGCCGTGCGCATAGACCGAAAAAGAAAGGCCGCCGCAACCACGCTTTTGCGTGCCTTTGGCCTCGAAACCAACGAAGAGATTCTTAAACTTTTTTCCGATGTGGATACGGGAGAAACCAAATTTATCGAAGAAACGCTTAAAAAAGACAACAGCAAAAACCAGGGAGAAGGTTTAGTTGAAGTATATAGAAGGCTGCGGCCCGGCGACTACGTGACCCCAGATACGGCGAAAGAGCTTATCTGGAACATGTTTTTTAACTTCGAGCGGTACGATTTGTCCAGAGTAGGGCGTTGGAAAACACTCCAGCGCCTGCCCGCTTTACTGAAAGCGAAATCAGGCGACGAAGAAGTTACCATTGAAGACCGCGTACTAAAACTCGAAGACGTAGTGGAGGTATTAAAAGAAATTATCCGTCTCAACAATACGCCGGGAGCAGAACCCGACCAAATCGACCACCTGGGGAACCGAAGAGTGCGCACGTTTGTGGAATTTTTGCAAAACCGGGTGCGCGTGGGCTTTATGCGCATGGAGCGTATCGTGAAAGACCGCATGTCTACTTTGGATCCCGCAACCATCACACCCTCGCAGCTTATCAATCCGCGCCCGGTAATGGCGGTGGTAAAGGAATTCTTTACGTCTTCCCAGATTACCCAGTTTATGGACAACGAAAATCCTCTGGCGGAATTGGAGCACAAACGCCGTGTTTCGGCCACAGGCCCGGGAGGACTCACCAGAGAGCGGGCGGGATTCGAAGTGCGCGACGTGCAGCCTTCCCACTACGGAAGAATTTGCCCTATTCAAACGCCGGAAGGCCCAAACATCGGGCTTGTGGGCCACTTGGCGCAATACGCCAAAGTGAATGAATACGGCTTTTTGGAAACTCCGTATTATAAAGTAGAAAAAGGAAAAGTTACCAAAGACCTTCGTTACCTTACGGCATACGAAGAGGAGCAATATGTTATTGCGCATGCGGGCGTTCAACTAGACCCGCAGGGCAGGATTCTTTCAGAGAGAGTAGAGGCGCGCATAAAAGGAGAGCCGGGGGTGGCAGACCGCGACAAAGTGGACTTTGTCGACGTGTCGCCCCAGCAGTTTATTTCCATAGCCACGGCGCTCATTCCCTTTTTGCGCAACGATGACGCCAACCGCGCCCTTATGGGTTCCAACATGCAGAGACAAGCAGTGCCGCTTGTGAAACCCCAGGCGCCGCTGGTGGGCACCGGATACGAAGAGCGCGTGGCAAAAGACTCCGGATTAGCCCAGGTTGCGACAGAAGACGGCATTGTAACCGAAGTAGACGGGAGGCACATTGTGGTGCGTTCGTCCTCGGTTTCTGGCAAACAGGAGACGAAGAAAAACCGCGAGTACAAACTCAAGAATTTTGTGCGCACCAACCAGTACACGTGTTTCCACCAAAAGCCCATTGTGCAAAAGGGCGACAAAGTAAAGAAAGGGCAGATTATTGCAGACGGCGGCGCCATTGACCACGGCAAATTGGCTCTCGGAACAAACTTGCTTGTGGCCTTTTTGCCTTGGCGGGGAGGAAACTACGAAGACGCCATTATTCTTTCAGAAAGGGTGGCAAGAGACGATGTGTACACTTCTATTCATTTGGAAGATTTTACCTGCGACGTTCGCGAAACAAAATTGGGGCCGGAAGTTACCACTTCTGATATTCCCAATGTAGGAGAAGAGAAACTCAAGGATTTAGACGAAGAGGGAGTAGTGCGCGTAGGAGCTGAAGTCGGCCCCAACGACATTTTGGTGGGAAAAATTTCGCCCAAAGGAGAGGCTGACTTAACGCCGGAAGAACGTTTGCTCCGGGCCATTTTTGGCGAAAAGGCGCGCGACGTAAAAGATACTTCTTTGTTAATGCCCCATGGGAAACGCGGGCGCGTCGTAAACGTGAAGGTGTTTTCGAGAGATGAAGGCCATAAGTTGGAACCCGGCGTAATGAAGCGCATTCACGTGGA
>DASRUP010000044.1:0-5603 GCA_035655395.1 Minisyncoccota bacterium | reverse complement strand
GTGCAGGTGTTCAATTCCGAGCAGGACGAGATCTTTAATAGGAAACTGCCGTTGAACGGCTTTGGGACATTCGATACCAAAGTGTTTCTCGAGGCCAATGCCCCGCTCGGCTCCTATCGGATTTGCGCGCAAGAGTACGCGTGCATTTCAGTTGATGTGCAGCAATATGTGCCGGCTGCGTTTGAAGTTACGTTGCAATCCGACAAGGAAGAGTATATTTCCAAAGATACGGTGAAGCTTAACGTGGACGCCAACTATTACTTTGGGGTGCCCGTAGAGGCAGGCGAAGTAACCTATACGGTAAGCAGCCAGAACTACTATTTCGACCGTTTTTCGGACGAGTACTTTTCATTCGGGACGCAGAGCTACTATGAATATCCCTTTTCCTACGGCGATAAGTTTCTGCTGCGGGGCACCACAAGCCTGACAGCCGGGAAGGCCGAAATTCAACAGCTCCTCGATTTGGGAGAATTGTTGGGAGATGAAGCTGGCCAGGGGAAATTGATTATTTTTGACGTTACCTTGCAGACAGCCGACGGCAAGAGTGTTTCCGCGCAAAAGTCGTTTGTGGCGCATCCCGGCGAACTGTACCTTGGCGTGCGTGCAGACCGCTCGTTCGTGGGGAAGAACCAGGACATCCCTCTGCGGGTGAAATCGGTGGACACCCAGGGAAAGGAAGTGGGAGTGGGGGACGCGAAAATGACTATATACCGCCTTGAGTGGGTATATGCCAAAAGGCAGGGAACGGGCGGAGGGTATTCCTATACCTGGGAGAGGAAAAAGGAGCAGGTGCAGCAATACGATTTTCGTACCGATGGAGATGGAAATTACTCGAAAACCATTCAGCTGGCAAAAGAGGGCCAGTACGAAGTGGAAGTTTCTACCACAGACCGGCGCGGCAACGCCATTCAAGCGGCCACGAATGTGTATGTGTATGGCGAAGGGTCGGTGAGTGTGCAACCCACCCAAGGCATAAGCCTGGAGTTGGAGCCCAAAGAAACGAACCTTTCGGTGGGAGACACCGGAGAAATTGTTATCAAGTCTCCGTATGAACGGGCAAAGGCGTTTATCGCAATTGAACGCGGCAAAGTATTTGAATATGAAATAAAGGATATTCGGGGGAATCTTTCGAATTTCACATTCCAGGTACAAGAGCAATATGCTCCGAATGTTTTCGTGTCGGTGTTGCTCCAATCGCCAGACCCCGAAATTAAATTCGGGCAGGTGGAGTTCCGGGTGGGGGCGGAACGCAAAGAACTGCATATCGAGGTGAAGGCCGACCAAACCCATTACCTGCCGGGTGAAGAAGTGCGGCTCGATATTGTGGCTAAAGACTCTTTGGATCAGCCTGTCGAAACCGAGGTTTCTCTTGCGGTGGTGGATTTGAGCGTGCTCGCCCTGAAGGGAAACCCGAAGAAAAATCCGTTGGTGTTTTTCTACGGCGGGTTTCCGCTTACGGTTACTACGTCTTCCAATATCAAGAATGTGCTCGTGGAAGCTGAACTCTCTGCTACCAAAGGGGGAGGCGGCGGTGCCAGCCAGGAAGACTTGGCAACCAAGGCGCGGGGGGACTTTCGCGAGGTTGCGTTTTGGCAGGCAAGAGCAAACACCGACCGGAACGGAAAAGCCACCCTTACCTTTACGCTGCCAGATAATCTTACGCGCTGGCAGGCAGAATCGGTAGGGGTAACGAAAGATACGAAGGTGGGCGTAGGGTACAGCGAATTTACCACTCAAAAAGATGTTATGCTTGTGCCCTTGCGGCCCCGATTTGTGGTTCCGGGCGATATCTTTATGGTGGGAGCAAAAGTATTCAACCAAACCGAGCAAAGGCAGAATCTCGAGGTTTCGTTTGAGAGCGAAACTTTGGTTTCACAAGACAACAAAACAAGGACTAACATGAGCCTCGATAAGGGGGAAACCACGACCCTGTATTTTGCCGTGCGAGCTCCAGAATCCATGGAACAAGGCGAACACCGGTTCGTTCTTTCGGCAAAAAACAACGCCTATGAAGATACGGTAATCCAGACTATTCCTATTAGCGCGAATCATACCTACGAAGTGACGGCGACTGCAAACTATACGGCAGACGAAGTATCAAAGGAATATGTATTCTTGCCGGACAATATTGTGCGAGAAAAGGGAGATTTGTCGGTTCAACAATCGGCAACGCTTGCCGTGTTCTTATCGGACGCGCTCCAGTATTTAGTACAGTATCCCTATGGGTGTTCAGAACAAGTTTCGAGCAAGTTAAATGCCATTGCCATTATCAAGCGGGGGTTGAATCTTCCCAACCTTGGAGATAAGTTCCAACTTCAAAATATTACCTATGGAGATCGGGAGTATTCGCCAGAGGAGTTAATTGAGATTGGGCTGGCAGAGCTCATGAATAATCAAACGCCAGACGGAGGGTTTTCCTTATGGAGAGACGGAGAGCCGAGTTTTTATGCCACGCTTCCGGTTGTAGAAACATTGCGCAACCTGTCTGCTGCCGGGGTTCCCATAAACGAAGACAGCCTGCGCCGGGCAGCCGAGTACCTGTACCGGGAAGTAACCAGTAATAACCGCATTTATCAAAACAGGAATAATGTGATTTTGGCAGCATATGAATTATTCCAATTGCCAGCTTGGAGCAACAATACCGTATTGCGCCAGCGAATAACCACCATTGCTTCTGACGACTTGTTTATCAACGACCAGATAAGCAATGGCGCGCTGGCCCAGCTTGCCCTCATTCTCCATGAAGGGAATTTCCCCGACAACTTGGAACAAAAGATATACAACACCCTTGATAACCGCATAGACATTGACGCCCGGGGCACGTTTTTAGAGTCTAACAGCAACTTTCTTTGGTATTATTACGAAACACCTATTAAAAACACCGCCTTGTACCTGAAAGCAAAAGTGGCGCGCGAGGGGGATGTTGCGGTTATCGATAAGGTAATTCGTTGGCTGTTGAATTCAAGGGCAAAAGACGGGGCTTGGGGCAGTACCAACAACACCATAACCGTAATCGACGCGTTTACCGATTTTCTCCAATGGAAGCGGGAAACCGAATCTGACTTTACGTTGGAGCTTCTGGTGAACGGGCTGTCGAAAGACCGCTTCCGCTTCCAGGCAGAAACGATTTTAGACCAGCGGCAAACCACCATTCCTCTTTCAGAACTCAAGGTAGGCAGTAATAACGGTATGGAGTTCTCCAAAACAAGCCATAACAACCTTTCTAACAGCTACTATTACGACGCTGCGCTCAAGTATTTCCTGCCAGCTGCGCAAATTCCGCCTCGAGACGAAGGCATGAGCATTGTGCGTACGCTACACCAGCTCGACGACCAAAAGAACGAAGATCCGCTCTCCAAAGCAAAGGTAGGGGACGTGTTGCGCGTACATTTGCAGCTCACGGTACCCAAGTCCCGCAACTTCGTAACCGTCGAAGATTTTATTCCGGCCGGCTTTGAGATCGTAAATCTCGACCTTGCCACCGAGCAAAAATCGCTCCGCCTGCAAGAAGCAGAGCTTACCGGTAGGCAGCTGCATGTAGATCATAAGGAGCTTCGGCACGATCGGGCATTTCTCTACACTGAAAGCCTGGGCCCCGGAGTATACGAATTCGATTACTTTATTCGGGCTTTGGTTCCCGGCACGTTTACGCACCTGCCGGCAGTGGCCTCTGAAATGTACTTTCCCGAGGTATTTGGAAGGACGCCAGGCGGCAATTTCCAAATTGAGCAATAAGGGTATTACTCAACAATATCAATAGTGATAGTTTCTTCCTGATGATCTTCTGCAATGGCCTGAATGGTATGTTCGCCCGGTGTTGAAGGCACAAACGAAAGAGAGCTTCCCGAGCCTTGCGGTTCTCCGTTTACAAACCAGCGGACAACCTTTTTTGCCTGGAGCATTATATGGCTGTTTGTCTGGAGTAAGAACACATCGCCTCCGTGCGGCTCCACAATAAGAGAAGTATCCTGCGCCTTCAGGATGTCGCGATGGTATTCGTAGTTGTCACCTAAAAGCCCGTACTCAATATAGGCTGTTTTTTGGAATCCTTTCACGTGGGAAAAGTCAAAAGGTGTTTTGTCGTTGTAGGGCGAGTGCAAAAGAAGTTCCATGGTTTGAGCCCATATCTTCCCCGCCCCTATCTGGCCCGACAGTTTGTCGGTAGAAGTCGCATCGGCGTTGCCAAGCCACACTCCTACCAAAAAGTCTGGCGTGTAGCCAATAATCCAACTGTCCTGAAAGTCGCGTGAGGTCCCGGTTTTTAAGGCATAGTTGTCCTGAAAAAGGTTGAGTTCAGAGACCAGGCCAAACTGTTCAATGCCAGTCACCCGGTCGTTCAGAATCTTGTTGAGGAGTTGCACGTATGGTTCTTCTCCTACGCGCTTTTCTGTTGCATTCTGTTCCTGTTTCGCGCAGGAATTATCGCGAAACACGGTTGTTGGGGAAAGCATTCCTTTGTTGGGGAAGATGGTAAAGTAATGAGCCAGGTCAAACAGGCTCATCTCTAAAGTTCCCAAGGCAATCCCCAGCTGATAATTCTCGAAGTCTTGAATAGGCGTGAACTCGAGGTCGCGCTCCAGGAACTGGTAAAAGTTTTCCAGACCCACATACTCCAACACTTTTACGGCGGGAACATTCAAGCTGTTGCTCAAGGCGTAGTGGAGCGTAACCTCGCCCCGGTATTTGGAGTCGAAGTTTTGGGGGTAGAGAGGAAAGCCGAGGGCAGTAATGTATTTGTACTCGCGGTCATCAACCAACGTATAAGGGCGCAACTCTTTTTCAAATGCTTTCATATAGATAAACGGTTTTATGGTGGACCCGATGGGGCGGGGTTCTAAGGCCATATTGATTTTATAGCCATCTTGGAAGGAGTCGGGGTCGGGAGATCCCACCATGGCAAGAAGTTCGTTTTCAGGCAGCTTGATTACGACAACGGCCGCGTTTCTTGCATCTTTCGCTTTGAGCTGGGCAATGGTCTGTTCCACAATCTTTCGTACTTTTCTCGTCAACTCAAGATCGATGGTAAACTGGCAAGAGGCAGGCAGAGAGGGAAGGAAAGGAAGAAGCTCAAAGGAGGCGTGGTCTTTTGCGAAATACGTTTTTGCCTTTGTGTTGGTTTCCTGATGGCCCTGAAACATGTCTTCTGTTGCGGGTACGTGGAGCAGACTTGCAAGCAATAACGAAGAGGGCTTGTTGGTGGGCTGGCTGGGGTTGTTGCTTGTAGGGCGATTGATGGTGGCAAGAAGTTGGACGATTTGGCTGTCGCTTAGAAGTTCAGGATCAACACCAAAGTAGGCGCGACTTGCGGCAAACAAGCCCTGCGTCTGGTTCCCAAAATACACGGAGTTTGTGTACATGGTAAGAATTGTTTCTTTGCTTTGGAAAAGTTCCAGCGCTACGGTATACAGAAATTCGGTTATTTTGTTTTGGAGGGTTCTGTTGGACTCGTTGCCAAGAAGAACTTTTACCAGCTGCTGGGTGATGGTGCTGGAAGCTTTACGTTCGCCAACGCCCACCTGGTAGAGCGCAGCTTGCACGGTACTCCAGGGGTTTACGCCCAAATGGTAAAAAAAGTATTTGTCTTCTTTTTGCAAGAGAAGTTC
>DASRUP010000043.1:0-6432 GCA_035655395.1 Minisyncoccota bacterium | reverse complement strand
ACAAGATTTGAAAAAACGGCTTAAGAACCCCAAATTCAAAAAGGCTTGGGAAGAAGAAGCACAGGCGTTGCAAGCAATAGCAAAGGGCGAGCAAGAATACAGAAAGGGAAACTTGAGATCCGTAAACTCATTAAATGAATTACTGAAATAGTATGTCCCGTAGGCTAAAGTTGAAAGCTCTTGCAATGGGGCTTTTTTGGTACTATAATAGAGTCATATGAATCCTATTTACATTATTCTTATAGTCCTGGGAGTTATCGTGGCGTGGGTGGTGCTTACCTACAACCGGTTAATTAACCTGCGCAATCGCGTAAAAGAGGCGTTTTCTGACATAGACGTTCAGTTAAAGCGCAGGTACGACTTAATCCCAAATCTCGTTAATACCGTAAAAGGATACGCCGTGCATGAAAGCGGGGTGTTCCAAAAAGTTACCGAAGCCCGCACGCGGGCCATGGGAGCCACGGGAGTGCATGAAAGGGCAGAAGCAGAAAACATGCTTACGGGAGCCTTAAAAACTCTTTTCGCGGTTTCGGAAAATTACCCAGACTTAAAAGCTTCCACCAACTTTTTGGAGCTGCAGCGCGAGCTTCGCGATACGGAAGACAAGGTGCAGGCTGCCCGAAGGTTTTACAACAACACGGTAATGAGCATGAACAATAAAGTGGAAACGTTTCCTTCAAACTTTATCGCGCAGATGTTTAGCTTTAAGAAGGAAGAATTCTTTGAACTCGAAGAAGAAGCCGCGCGCTCGGTGCCGGAGGTGAAGTTCTAGGACGATTTCAAAATTTGCCTCTCTTCGCCCCAAGCTTCCTCCTTTTGTCTATGGCAAATTTATATACCCACGCCGAGTCAAATACCCGGAAAACCTGGATATATCTTACCGGGTTTTTCCTGTTTGTGGTCGGAGTGGGGTGGGTTATGAGTTACGCGCTGGGCAGTCCGGTAATTTTGGTTTTTGCCGTGGTGTTGAGCGTTATTATGAGCGTGGGTTCGTATTGGTATTCTGATAAAATCGTGCTCAAAATGAGCGGGGCAAAGCCCATTGAAAAGACAGACAATCCCGAGCTGTACCGTTTGGTGGAAAACCTTTCCATTACCGCTGGCCTGCCCATGCCAAAATTGTATATAATACAAGATGCCCAACCCAACGCGTTTGCCACGGGAAGAGACGCAAAACACGCCGTGGTAGCCGTTACAACAGGCATTCTGGAACGTTTAGAAAGAGTAGAGTTAGAAGGCGTGCTGGCGCACGAAATGTCGCATATTGGGAACAAGGATATGTTAATTTCCACGGTGGTGGTGGTGCTGGTGGGCATAGTGGTGCTGCTGGCTGACTTTTTCTTTCGCATGGCGTTTTTCGGGGGGTTGGGCGGCAGAAACAACAACGACCGGGGCGGCGGGCAAATGCATCTTATTATGATTGGGGTGGCGGTTGTGTTTGCTATTCTGGCCCCTTTGGCGGCCCAAGTCATAAAATCCGCGGTTTCGCGCAAACGGGAGTTTTTGGCGGACGCGTCGGGAGCTTTGCTTACCAGATACCCAGATGGCCTTGCGCGGGCGTTGGAAAAAATTTCCGCAGATCCCCACCAATTAAAACACGCGAACGACGCCACCGCACACTTGTATTTTGCCAGCCCGTTTCGCGGCAAAGAGCAAACAAGCTGGATTCATAAATTGTTTATGACACATCCGCCCGTGGAGCAGCGCGTAGCTGCCTTGCGCGGCATGCAGCTGTAATTTTTAATTTCGAATTTACATATGAAAAAGTGTCCGCAATGTAATGTAGATTTTGAACAAGCGTTGGTGACAAATGTGCAAGTAGATTACTGCCCGCGATGCTACGGGCTTTGGTTTGAAGAAAGCGAGCTGGATTTGGCAAAAGACGAGAAAGACCGGAGTTTGCGCTGGCTCGACATTGATTTGTGGAAGCACGAAGAGAAGTTTCAGGTAAGCCGAGGCAGAGAGCTTTGCCCGCAAGACCGCATGCCTTTGTACGAAGTGCGCTACGGCGATTCGAATGTGCGAGTTGACGTGTGCAACATATGCAACGGCATTTGGCTGGATCGGGGCGAGTTTATTGAAATTATCGAATACCTGCGCGAGAAAGGAACGCGGGAGATTATGCATAGCTATGCAAAGAACCTGGCAGAAGAGTTTTGGGAAGTATTTGCCGGGCCCGAGATGCTGCGCGACGAAGTACTCGACTTTTTGACAATCCTGAAGGTTTTGCGGTATAAGTTTGTTGCGCAGCACCCGGCAGTTGCGCGCCTGATGCTTGCTTTGCCGAGGTAGGAGAATAGGGTATAATAAAGGTGGGGTCGCATAGCGGCCTAGTGCGCCTGCTTGGAGAGCAGGTATACCGAAAGGTATCGTGGGTTCAAATCCCACCCCCACCGCACTTCGACTACGCTCAGTGTAAACTTCTATGGCAAATCAACCACCCAAACGAGACTATAACGCAGAACGGAAAAGCGGTCTGCGGCCCGGAACCAGCCAGTGGGGCAGAAGCATGACACAAGGCTTACTCATGGGGTTTGGAGGTATGGTAAGATCCGCAGTGTCCGGGCCAAAAGCTGGCCGTGGTCAAAACGCGACCGGCAAGGAGTATGCAATACTCAAAAGATACGGCGGGGTTACCGAGGAATTAGATCTCGAAAAGGCGCTGCATTTCTTGCAGGGGTCAAACATGCCTCTTGCCGCAAAAAAATTGGCGGAAGCTGAACTTCGCACCCTGGGAAGAGCAAACCTTACAGGAAACCATATCACACAGGAAAAAATTGCGACTGCCAAAGAAGAACTGGAGGGAATTATTGGCGCTCCGCAAACCGCAGAAGTAATAAAGACACTGGAAGGGATGTTTGATAGAGGGAGAGAAAGAACTGGTCAGGAAATCGAAAAGCGAGTGCGAGGAGCAAAAAACCTTCATCCTTACCAAAGAGAGGTTGCAGCGCGCCTTTTGGGAGGGCTTGACCAAAAAGGGCAGCCTCTTCGAAAATATGGAAGAATATCTCACCAGCATATTGCTCAAACGGCGGAACGCTTAAGGAGCACAATGGGAGAGCACGCAGCAACGTTATTTGAAAGGCCATTTTCCCCCGCAGAGCCAAAAGGAATGGGTGGTGAAGCGCCCGGCGGAAGCCAACGTGTGGGGAGACTACAAGAGCAAAGAGAGCAGGGAAAAGAGACTAATCAGTAATTACATCATTATGGTAAAAGCCGTTATTATTGTAGGAGTGGTTCTTCTTTTGCTTTTTGTTGGGGTTATTTTTTTCCTTGAGCCAGGCACCATAAACGAAGGCAACCAAACCGAAAATACCATGGAGCAGGAATAACGTATATGCTTTCTTCTCCAGTCGAGGAGATTAAAAACCGGCTTGATATTGTGGAGGTTATCGGAGGATATATAAAACTCCAGAAAGCCGGAATAAACTATCGCGCCGTGTGCCCTTTTCACTCAGAAAAGAGCCCTTCTTTTTTTGTTTCGCCCGCACGCCAGATTTGGCATTGTTTTGGCGGCTGCTCGGAAGGAGGAGACATGTTCAAATTTGTAATGAAAATCGAAGGCGTGGAGTTTGCCGACGCCTTGCGCCAGTTGGCGCAAAAAGCGGGAATAGATTTGCCCCGCCGCGACCCCCAATTTGCAAAGTTGCAAACAGAAAAGCAGCAACTTTTAGAACTCGTGGAGTTGGCAGCCCAGTTTTTTGAAAAGCAGCTCGCAGCCTCCGGTGCTGGCAAAGAGGCAAAAGCCTATTTGGCCAAACGCGGAGTGAGCCAAGAAAGTATGGCAAAATGGCGTGTGGGATACGCGCCCGATACCCCTCATGGCTTAGTACAGTTTTTGCACCAGAAGGGTTGGCAGCCAGAGCAAATGGTGCGAGCGGGACTTGCGATTCAAGGGGCTGGTTCTTTGTACGATCGCTTTCAGTCGCGCATTATGTTTCCTATATTCGATTTGAACTCTCAAATAGTGGGGTTTGGGGGTAGAATTTTCGGGCAGAAAGCGCAAACCGAACCCGCCAAATACATGAATAGCCCCAACACCCTCATTTACGACAAAAGCAGAATTCTGTACGGGCTGGATAAAGCAAAAGTTGCCATTCGCCAAAAAAATACCTGCATTGTGGTGGAAGGATACATGGACTGCATTATGGCCTCGCAAGCAGGGTCTGCAAATGTGGTTGCAAGCTCGGGCACCGCGTTAACTCCTATGCAGCTGCAAATCCTCAAGCGCTATTGTGAGCAGTTGCATACCGCTTTCGACATGGACGCAGCAGGAGACAACGCAACCCGGCGCGGAGTAGAACTTGCGTTGCAACAGGGCTTTCAGGTGCAGGTAATTGCCATGCTGCATAAAGATCCAGCAGACACCATTTTGGAGGATGCGGTGTTATGGGAAAAAGCGCTTGCCCAAACCAAGTCCTTTTTAGCACATTCTTTTGAAGTGCAGTTGGGAAAGTTCGACAAAACCACGGCAGACGGCAAGCGCAAAATAGCCGAATCCCTGCTGCCGTTTATAATCCGCATTCCCAACAAAATTGAGCAGGCGCATTGGGTAGGGTATTTGGCAAAAGAACTCCACATACCCGAAGAAAGCGTGCAAGAAGAACTCAAGCGCGTTGAAGCAAAAGAGGGGGTACCGGAACGCCACAGAGAAGTTCCTGGGCACCTCGACCAGGCTCGGGGTAAAAAAACCCGCAAAGAAATGCTCGAAGAACGCGCACTTTCTTTAATGCTGGCCCACTCTGTGCTGGACCTATTGAACGAAGATTCAATACAGTATTTTTCGGTGCGCAACCAGGATATTTTGGAAGGCTTGCGAAAGCAGCAGGGGTTTTTCCCGGACAAGGCCGCAGAGGTTTTTGAGAAAGAAGTGGTCGAACAGCTTCAGGCTTTGGCCCTGCTGGCAGAGGTGGAAGATCCGCCGGCTGGCGGAGAAGGAGAAGAATGGCGGGGAGAACTCGAGGCTTGCTTTCGCGAGCTTAAAATGCTTTACTTAAAAAAGCGTCTCGACCGGTTAGCCGAGCAAATTAGGGATGCGGAAGGCGGAAAAGACGGAGTCAGGCTCCAGGCCCTGCTCAAAGAATTTCATACTATTGCCAGAGAAGTACGATGACAAAAAAAACACGTTTGAAAAAAGGCGCCAAACCACCAAAGAAGGCCGGAGCAAAAAAACGGAAATCATCGCTTTTGCAGAAAGGTTCCCGGAAAAAACAACCCATAAAACGCGTCGTTAAAAAGCAGCCGCGGAAAAAGCGCAACGCAATTTCGGACGAATCCATTCAAGAGCTGATTGAGAAATCGCGCGCCCGGGGCTTTGTAACGTATTCTGAAATTCTTTATACTTTTCCTGAAATCGAAAAGGACATTGAGGGGTTGGAAAAGCTCTACCAAAGGCTTGAAGAACTGGGCATACGGGTGGAGGAGGTGCGAGAATACCTTGAGGTAGACAAGCCGGACCAAAAAGACATACTCTCCGTAGAGGCGGAAGCTCCCTTAGACCCGGTGCAGATGTATCTGAAAGAAATCGGCAAAATCCCTTTTGTTACCGCCGAGCAGGAACGGGAACTTGCCAAGCGCATTGAACTGGGCGACGAAGAAGCAAAAAAGCAGTTGGCTCGGGCCAACTTGCGGCTGGTGGTTTCTATTGCCAAAAAATATGTGGGGCGTTCCCCAAACCTTACCCTGCTCGATTTAATTCAGGAGGGGAATTTGGGTTTGTTTCGCGCGGTAGAAAAATTCGACTGGAGAAGAGGATACAAATTTTCCACCTATGCCACATGGTGGATTCGCCAGGCCATTACAAGGGCTTTGGCCGACCAGGCCAGGACCATTCGCATTCCCGTGCACATGATCGAGACCATTTCCCGCTACACGCAGGTGCGAAGGCGTTTGCTGCAGGATTTGGGCAGAGAGCCTTTGGCAGAAGAAATTGCGGCCGAAATGGGCTTGGAGGTGGATAAGGTACGCCACATTCAGCGCATTTCGCAAGAAACCGTGTCTCTGGAAACGCCTGTGGGAGAAGACGACGAAGACAGCGTGCTTGCCGAGTTTGTGGAAGACGAAAAAGTGCCGCCGCCTTCGGTGGATGCGGCGCGCACCTTGTTGCGTGAGCGCTTGCAGGAGATTCTCGACGACCTGGCCCCCCGCGAGCAAAAAATTCTCGCCTTGCGATTCGGCATGGAAGACGGCGTAACCCATACGCTAGAAGAAGTGGGCGCCGAATTTGGCGTAACCAGAGAGCGCATCCGCCAAATCGAGGCGAAAGCTTTAGAGAAAATCCGCGAACACCGCAGCTTAAAGAAACTCAAGGGGTACTAATAGTTAGCACTTATGCCTTTTGCGTTGCTCGGTTTTTTATTGGGACTGCCCCTTCTTTTAAAAGGGGCTGATTTGCTGGTGGACGGCGGTTCTTCTTTGGCAAAGCGTTTGGGA